>NZ_CP123503.1 GCF_029873475.1 Arsenophonus sp. aPb | reverse complement strand
TCACCCAAAATGGAGTCGGCGTTAATCGCTCTTGATGATGCTACTGACGAAAAAAGCCTTGCTGAAATCGTTGAACATTGTACAGTGTTGTCCGCTTCATTGTCTGAAATAGAAAAAAATACGCTTCGTGAAAAAATTAAAGCGACCAAAAAGCGGTTATTTCCAGCTAAAAAAGATAGTGAATTGTGGATGGCAAGGCTCGTAAACGGATCAAGTGACGCATGGCGATTTTATGATGGTGAAATAGTACACGGTTTTTTTGAGGCTGAGAGGAAAGCTAAAGAGATGGGCGTAATACTTGAAAAGCAGAAAAAATACCGATTTAGTCCGAGTCATTGACTTAAATGTTATCACTAACCTATAATGTATTTGCAATGCACTTACATTATAGGTGAGCAAATGGAAAATTTAACCATTAGAATATCCAAACAAGATAAAGAATTACTGAAAGATTTTGCGGATTTTAACGGTATTTCTGTTTCAAATCTGTTAAGACAGTCAGCGCTTGATCGCATTGAAAATGAAATTGATATCAAACTTTATCAGCGCGCAAATAAAATCATGAAAGAAATGACTGATGATGATGTTATTAGTCATGATGAGTTAATCTCTGATTTAGGTCTTGATGATGTACACAGTTAAATATCATAAAAATATTGTAAAAACTTTAAAAGGAATCAGTAAATCAGACCAATTATTTATTTTATCTTGGATAAATAAAAACCTAATTAACACCAAAAACCCAAGAATTCATGGAAAATCTTTAAAGGGAGAAAAAAAAGGTTTATGGCGTTATCGGGTCGGGAATTATCGAATTGTTGCAAATATTCAAGATAAAGAATTAATTATTCTAATAATAGATATTGGCCACAGAAAAGATATTTATCGTTGAGATTCTGAGTAGAAAATTAAAATAAAACCAATGAGTGCAGTAGATATAACTGTTTATTTACACTTTCTTTAATCTAATTTAAATTACATGAAAATCCAAAAAAATCATCTTGTTTTATTATCACTTTTTATAATTTCATTATTGTTGAATTTCTTTATTTTTAAAGAAGATTCAAGGTTGCCACATGTATCAACTTTTACTATTTTGTTAATCACTTTCTTATTAACAGTAAGTAAGAATAGATTAAAAAAATTAATAGGGTTATTTATTTTATTTCTTATAAACATAAAAGTTATATATTCGTTAAACTTTAACGGTAATATAACAATATCCGTGCTTCATTCAATACTTGAAACAAACATAAATGAAACAATATTTATGCTGGGGAGCTTATTTTTAAAATTAATCTTACCAGCATTTATTTTAACTACTTTTCTGTTTTATCTTATAACCAAGATTAATAAAAATTTAGAAAATACTCCCTTAATTTTTCACTCAATATTATTATTTACAGCACTTTCTATTATCTTAACTATTTTAGATATAAAAGATGAACACAGGTTAATTTCCAATATTAGAGAAGATAAAAAAGAACTCGGGTTTTTTTTTCAACATAAAGTCCCTTTGGTGTTTGGAGATATGGTTTATTTGCTAATCTCATCTTATGATAATAGCAAGTACTCAAATACGGCAGAAATTGAAAAATTTAATTCCTCAATTATTTCAAAGAAAGATAATAATAACAAAAACATAATATTAATTATGGGTGAGGCTTCCCTCTACTCACGTTATAGTACATATGGCTATCATTTAAATACCACGTACCATATGACAAAACTATTTTCTACAGATAATAGTTGCATAATAAATAATGTGCATTCCAGCGCTCCAATAACCAGAGATTCAGTATCAATGACTTTGGCATTCCATACTCCTGAAAGTAATGAAAACCTCTTTAACAATAAATCTATTATTGAAATGGCAAAAGCGAACGGATACAAAACATATTGGTTGGGTTCTCAGGAAATACAGGGATTGCATGGTTCTAAATATGGTTTTATTGCTCAAAAAAGCGATGAAATAAAATTGACCAATTATAACGATAATAAGTTAGCTAATCTCTTAGCAAAAGTGCTATCAGACAGTGCTCAAAAGCGATTTATTGTTATTCATCTCTATGGTAATCATATGCCATATAACAATTATGATGAACTAGATAAAAAAGCATTACCAAAAGCGGAAAAATATGATCTCACTATTCATCACACTGACAGGATTATTAATGATATATTTAATGTCATTAACGAAAAGAAAATTGATTTTAATTTAATTTATACGTCTGATCATGGTGAAGTAGTTAACGTTGGCCATGGGTTAGAAAAAGGAAGGGATCAGTATCTTATACCATTTATGTATAATTCAACTAATCCTAATTATGATTGCCAATTTATTGAATATTTTCGTAATAAAGATGGATTTTTGAGTGGTTTAATGAACAAGTATATTTTATCTGAACTTCTTGGCTATGAAATCGATAAAAATATTCTTAGAAAAGAAAGGCAATATGACAGAGTGCTAACGGCTAATGAAGATATTTTGCCTTTTTCATTAATAAAATAACAATAACCCATCAATATTATTAGTGGATTAAATGGTTAACTCACTCGATACCAGCACATCAAGGTAACAAAAGCATTAGTGATATTAATTTCGTTACCACTACCTATATTGGCTGTTGTACCTGAAACCGTATGGACGTGAGCGCCGATTGCTACAGTATGTACGTGTTCGCCGCCGGATTCTGTTGGTTGAAACTTGTTTTGACCTGGAACAGCACCAAGACAATTTTCGCCAGTCCCGATGGGTACAGAAATACCTGAAATTTTATGTACATGCGCTCCCGCATTATTAGTCGTTTTCGTACCATAATCAAAACTGCTGGTTGTTGCTGAAAAAGTGTGCCCATGCGCGGGTAATTGGGCTGCGGTCAATTTAAGCGTATCGGCACCACCGGTTTTTAAGATATCGCTACCATCGGCTTTAGCTAAGCGAATGGTTTTATTTTCACCGGTATATTGCCATTTAGTACCGGGGAACAGTTTATTGGGGTCTTTGTTTTGGGCGAAAAATATAGCCATCCCGATAGGATAAATTCCATCAATGCTCACTTTTTTTGCCAAATCATAAGCGGCTTTAACCGCTTTAGGGGTAGCGGCTGTGGTTTCATCGTCGCTGTCAGTGGGGTCAGTTTGGATATCGAAAATTATTGTACGTTAAGGCTATTTTTTAATCAGACTCAACGTCTTTATAGAAGGCCTGAATGCGACAAACCTGGAAAGTACGTATGTTATTTTTAACAAAATTAGTTATCGCATAAGGGTACACCCTGATGCCATAGACAAAACGTGACGACACTCCACTAATGAAATAACCTAAATGCGATAGAATAAATGCAATAATCTAAATGCGATAATGTGGTAAAAAAATGTTTATCAGAGCTTATTTAAGAGCATCGACGAAAGATCAGTTCGCCGATCGGGCAAAAGAGATGTTGGAGCAGTTCGTCCAGGAACGGGGACATAAAATCGCCAGCTACTACCGGGAGAATATCAGCGGCACAAAACTTGACCGCCCGGAGCTGGGACGCTTACTGATGGACAGTCACCACAATGATATCTTGCTGGTCGAACAGATAGACCGTCTGACCCGTCTGAGCAACAGCGACTGGATGACGCTGAAAAAGCAGATAGAACAACACGAGCTGCGGATTATTAGTCTTGATGTGCCCACATCATGGCAGTCGCTGTCAGATAAAGATTCTTCGCAGGTTGACCCGATCACCCGCGCAGTAATAACTGCTATCAATAACATGCTAATCGACCTGATGGCTGCAATGTCACATAAGGACTGGCTGAGTCGCCTCCAGCGACAAAAACAGGGAATTGAACGGGCACATACGTTGGATAGATACCGGGGAAAGCAGGCAGATCGGGAACGGCATCAGAAAGTGATGTACTACCGGCAGGTAAAAAAACTCAGCATCCGCGAAACGGCAGACGCGACAGGCTACAGTACTTCCCAGGTTTGTCGCATTCAGGCCTTCTATAAAGACGTTGAGTCTGATTAAAAAGTAGCCTTAACGTACAATAATTTTCGATATCCAAACTGACCCCCTTCACGCTAATTTAACCCGCTAAGCCTTATTTTTGATAATTTCTAATATTTTGTTACAGTGAGCTATGTTTTAGTAACTTTAAAAATTCATCATCTTAAACAGGCACAAAATGAACAAGACAGAACTCATTAATAAAGTTGCAGAAAAAACTCACTTGAAAAAGAAAGAGTCAGAGGAGGCTATCAACGCATTCGTTAGCATCGTGACAGAGACGCTAAAGTCTGGTAATGATCTACAGTTAATCGGTTTTGGTCGCTTTCAGGTTAAACAAAGAGCCGCAAAAAAAGGCCGCAATCCAAAAACAGGTGAAGTTATTCAAATTGAAGCGGCAAAGATACCCATTTTTAAAGCAGGTAAAGAGCTAAAAGAAGCGGTCAAATAGCACATAGCTTAAGTTGTATGATCTCTTTGTTATTTGTCGGTTTTCAGAAAAATAAAGCCAACAAACAAAGTTGGCTAATCATGTGAGCGAAAAATTTTTATTTAATAATTAAAATTGACTCATGGCACATCAATCATAAACTTTCAATAAATATTTTCAATATTTATCTTTAATAACTAATCTCATTAACGCGGCTATATTGTGTTAATTAAAGCAATGCAACATTCTAAAATCTAATTACCCAACACCACACCAAAAACAAATAAGTCAGCTAGAGGTCGCCTCAGAAAACGGAAAATAAAGCACGCTAAGCGTATTTTTATACTGACCAATAGCGGGTAGTTTGCGGGAAAGTGCAGGGAACTACGTTAAGGCATTTTATGCTCTTTCATGTAGCTAAATAATGTTCTTCTATAAAGAAGTTGAGTCTGATTAAAAAATAGCCTTAACGTACAATAATTTTCGATATCCAAACTGACCCCTACAAGAAAGACAGAGAAAAAGATTACTAGCAGGCCGAAAGTCTTTAAGTCCTGGGAATCTGGAAGAACAGGTGATTATGTATCTGGATATTGGGAAAATGCAGATTGGCTACTTTGTAGAGATGGAAAGTTGCGCCCGATTGAATCCGGCACATTCCCGTTGGCTCATGGGATTACCTCACGTGTGGGACGATTGCGCGCCTACGGTAATGCCATCGTCGCGCCAGTGGCTAAAACATTCATCAAAGCATTTATAAGCACAAAAAAATAAACGCACAGGAGGAAGTCAAGTGCGTTACTAAAGAAGTTACTGCTATTTTTATTTTTTATCTATTTGCTCTATTTTATAAACAGAACCTATTTTTAACTTTCATTTAATGACGGTTATTTTTTTACTACCTAACCCTGTCAGGATTTTGTCAGCCCTATCAATTTCAAATTGATAAATCAATCCGTTTTCTGTTATTTCTACCTTTCTTAATCTTGTTATTTTTACTATTTTTTCCGCCCAAAAAACGGACATCCCAGGTTTTAATCTTTGAAATGTTGTTTTACGCTTAGAAAAATTAGACATGATATTTCTTGTTGATATTAATCACGATAATTCCCTGAACAAAAATAACTGGTAAAATCAAATAAATTTTTGTACTTTAGAAAAGTGAATATGTTACAGCTCATATTCACTTTGAAAATTTCCCTGGTGTTGATGTAAATTAAACATTAAGTTTTAAACTAAAATTATTATTAAAATTTTCCTGGTATTAGCTAGTCTTGTCAGCAAACGTTATTACGCAAAACCCAGATTATTGGGGTTTTTGATTATTGAAATTCTGTTATTTTTATTTGAAAAATCGAAGGTGTCTTCGTGCATCATCATTCCCCATTAAAAGAATAAAAGCAGAAGTCTGAACACCCAGGTTTATAATGAGATTGGGTGGTAGACTGAATGGGGTTAGCAATACCGAACTCAAGCGATCGGCGAGTCTTTCGACTCCCCCATCCAGCCCACCATAGAAATGGCGTAAAAATTTGTGCCAGTATAAATACAAACAATATATTTATACTGGGCTTGAGTTTACGGGTTGCTAATCCCGATCTCTGATCTCTCAGAGACATTTTTAACTTACTTAATTTTTCGACTGGAGTAAAACAATTTATTCCTTTGATAAGAAATGCTTAATTTTTAATCAAAACAAAATAAAATCTGATATTTGTTTACACATTATCATTTTTAAAAAGTAACATCTTTCAATAAAACAAATTAAATTAAAAAAACACTATATTTTATTTTTAATATAATTTTCAAATAAAAGTCAATATAGGAATTTCCCATACTCCTATAGAGTACAAAATCCAAGGTCAAGCTAACGGTATATATGGGTTAGGGTTTATAAATTTATTGGGTGCGTATTTATCGTAGCCATTATTTCTACAGTACTCTATCAATTGATTTAAAGCATTAACCCCCGTTTTTTTATAAATCTTCTGTAAGTAATTCTCTACTGTGCCAGGGGAAATATTTAAACGCCTGGCGATTTCTTTAATGCTTAACGACTGCAAAGAGAAAAAAACAACATCAAATTCGCGATCAGTGAATAAATCGGTTGGTTTGCCAAAAGATAAAGATTCAGGAAGTTTATTGTTTTCTAAATGATACATAGAGAAAAGTTCTAATTTTTTACCTCTCCCAACGACGCCTATTGATTTCCCATCTCTGATTAGTGGTGTTACTTCAAGTAAAAATGGTTGTACTATTTTCTCTCGACCACCATAAACAAACGTATTCAGCACTGGGATCGTTTTTTGGTTTTCCATCACATTTTTATCATTTGCCTGTATAATCTCTTCAAATTCCGACCATGGAGCCGGACATTCGCTATCCAGAAGACCTTCTATATTAAAACCTTTAGGTAGTCCGCTATAGTGGATCATAATATTGTTAGCGTAGACAAATCTTGATTCATTATCTTTTATAACCCAGAAGTCATTACTATGTTCCATGTATGAAATAAGTGCCTCAAAGCTATTTGATCGAATATCAAGATCTTTGTTGATCGAGAATTTCATACTTTTTCTCTCCATGATATATACCTCTTCTGTTACAAAAAATTTTGTTTTATTTAACTTAGAGTATGTAATTATATTTTTATTCTTATTTTTTAGAAAAAGATTGTATTTTATCAAAATATTGATAAAAAAAACCATGAAATGAAAAGATAAATAGCAACTAAAATACATCTAAAAAGTGTCTTACTTGGGGTTAGTTTGGATATTGAAACACAAAAGCTATCGCCTTTATAAAAAAATCAGCGATTACCGCTTATCTGCAACTACACCAAATGTTATTATCACCATACTTAATACTTGTAATTAGTAAAATTGGAGCAATACATTGTTTAACCTTATTGTCAAACCATGGGATTCTAACCCTCCTAGAATAGATATAGAACGTGTATTACGCAGTTGTGAATACACTGAAGAAAATCTTTGTGAGCAATTTAAAAAAAATGGATGTCTAGATTTAGCACAATTACAAAAAATTCCATGTCTTTTTATGACAGAAGGAAAAGAAGATGAAATCGCTTACATTGGGAAGATAAGCGAAGCGAGAATATATTCTAATCAGGTACATTTTAACTATTCATTTGATAAAAGTGTTCCTAAAATTTTAAATAAAATCATATATAAACATCGCAATGATTTGCATATGCACGATAGGGAGTTTTCTAGAAATCATTGGGCGGTTAAGGATGTTGACCTTTACCAATTTTTATTTCAAAAACTTACAATTAGACAACAAAAACCAACTGTATTTCAAATACCAGAACATAAAGATACTAACAGCGATTTAGTGTCTGTAATGATGCCGTTTGATAAAAAATTTAATGATATCTATACAAGTATTCAGACAGCATCAAATAATATTGGTTTTGAATGTAAGCGAGCTGATGACTTTTGGAAAAATGATATAATCATCCAAGATATTGTAACATTAATCGATAGCGCACGTATTGTTGTATGTGATTGCACAGGTCAAAATCCGAATGTTTTTTATGAAATAGGGATTGCCCATACCCTTGGTTGCAAAGTTATATTAATTACTCAAGAAGAAAGGGGGACGCCTTTCGATATACAGCATATCCGCTCTATTCGTTATAATAACGATCTAGAAGGTTTAACAAATTTAGCTAATGCACTACAAGAAAGAATGAACAATATTATTAATAGCTAAATAACACCTCAAGAACCAAAAACATAATTTCTTAAAATTAGCCCTTATTTAACATAATGGCTCTAAATCGAACCACGACTTTTTAACTCAATCCAAAAACAACCCATAAGGCTTAAAAAGATAAACTTTCTTGGTGAAAATCGGTGATTTTTTGAAACAACATTTTATTAACAAACAACCACTTTGGCATTTCACGCTAATTTACCCCACTAAGCCTTATTTTTTAGAAAAAACTATAGTATAGTTTTTTCTTATCATAACTTTATTTAATATAAGATAGCAAAATACTGAAACTTAACTGATTAAGGATAAACTAAATCAATGGTTACAGATTACGATATCGATTTTTTGGCTGTAGGAGATAAAACAAGCGGAGACGCTATTTTTATAAGAACAATAGATCCAATTAATGGGGAGATAATAAACCTTGTTGATGGAGGTTACTCAGGAACAGCAGATAATATAAAGTTGTTTATGGAAAAATGGTATAAAAGAAAAAAAGAAATAGATAACATGATACTTACCCATGGAGATAACGATCATATCTCTGGACTGATAAAAATAATTGAAGAAAACAAAATAAAAGTAAAAAATCTATGGGCTATTTTCCCATGGGAATATGCTCAAGATTTAATTCTAGGTAATTATTTTTCAAATCGAAACAGTATAAATTGGTTGGAAAATGAACTAAAACGAGCGTACCCAAAGTTAAAAAAACTAGAAGAATTAGCAAGAGAAAGACAAATAACAATAAAAACCCCTTTTAAAAATAGTCAAATTGGTTTATTTAAAGTACTATCTCCCAGCAAAGAATTTTATTTAGATAATATAGCATCATCAGCAAAAACAGCTGAAGAAAATAGCAATAGCAATAGCAATAGAGCTGGAAAAAACTCTTTGAATCAATCTTTTCAAGTACAAAGGATATTACAACATCATCTAAAGAATGGGGTTACGAAAAATTTTCATCTGAGAGTACATCACCTGAGAACAATAATAGCGTCATTCAATTCTCTACCATTAAATCAAATAAAATATTACTAACAGGAGATGCAGGTATTGAAGCTATAGGTATGGCTATAAATGAAATACCATCTTCAAACAAACCTATTGTTGATATTCTCCAAGTTCCCCATCATGGTTCTAGAAGAAATTTATCATCAGAATTACTAGATTTTATTATTGGTAATAAATTTAGAACACAAAAAGAGGCTGAAGAAGCTGAAAAAATAATATCAATTATCAGCGCGGGGAAAAAATGATCAAAATCATCCTAGAAGAGCTGTAGTCAGAGCTTTATATCACAGAGGTGCAAAAATCTTCGACACTAAAGGTGGTGGATGGCATAAAGGTACATCAACAAAGAGATATTGAGTTAAGGCAACAAAACTTAGTTATCCATCTCAAATAGAAGATTAACTCAATTCATAATTAATTTTTTTCACTATATATGATGTTTGTTTTTTGTAGGCAAGCATCATTATGGAAAAAATGAATAATGAAAAAATAAAAAATAAAGCATTAAAAGGAAATTTTTTACTAAAGAGTGTACATGTAAGATTAATTAAAGATAAAAAAATCTCAATAAAAATAAAACATAAAAAAACTGATGCAAAAGTTCTAAACATGTTGTTTATTTCCATATGCAATTTTAGTTCTGCATTTTTAAAGCAAGCTTTTAAGTAATCGTTATAAGGAGCATATTTTACAAAACCAGTCCTAATAGAAATTTTTTCTAGAAATAGAGAACCAATTCTAGAAGCCATCATTCCCCAAAAAATAGAACAAACAAATATTATATATAATTCCTTTTCCTCCAATATCAATTAAGAAAAAAATATTGAAAAAGTAACAGAAAACAGCACCTGGTATAATATAATTAAATATATTATATGCAGATATTTTTTCTAAAAAACTGTCCATTATTCCTCCTGTTTATTTAACTACAAAACAAAAACTTTAACAAAATTTATAACAAAAACTAAAAATTCTCGGTTACATATATCATTTTGAACTATATCATTATGCAATATATTCTTATATATCATTATCAAAAAAACAAATGTTCAAGGCAATTGTTTTCAACATTTAACTCATTTTATTACTAAATATATATTAATACTTATTCTAATTTTTTAAGAAAAAATCATCAAAAAACCCCAAAAATCGCAATCATAGCCCCGCCACGCCTGTCCACTAAATGTATCGTTTTCGTTGCACTTTCAAAACAGGCGTTAACCTATGCTATATATGGCTTGCCTTAACCTTAACAGGGCTAAAAAAATCGTGCAAAATGATGCAAAACGTTGCACTTTTAGACATGATTAAAAAAGCCATGCGCTTTGCGCATAAAAGGCGACAACAAGAGTAACAAAAATCAAAAAAGGTCAGGGTCGCCGAAGCGTGGCAAAGCCACTACGACAGGGAAAAAGACTTAGAATCCCCCCTTTCCTGCTAAGCCATACAATATAAATAACCATATTTAAGGTTATTTTCCCCTGACAACGTCACGCAGTGAGCAAGGTGAGCTTGCGAACCGTCACAGACGATTTCGTCTGTGGGCTGTACTGCGCGTTAGCGGTTTACCGCTTACGGGGGAAATAGCACGGAAAGTTCTGAGTGGCGGGAACGTCAGTTCCCTGCAAGCGAAGGCTTTTTCGCTCTTGTTTTTTCTTTTTCTGTTAAAGGTTGTTACAGTTATCTTGCATCTATTGCTTTAGATGTATTTAATGATAAAGGGGTCAGTTTGGATATCGAAAATTATTGTACGTTAAGGCTATTTTTTAATCAGACTCAACTTCTTTATAGAAGAACATTATTTAGCTACATGAAAGAGCATAAAATGCCTTAACGTAGTTCCCTGCACTTTCCCGCAAACTACCCGCTATTGGTCAGTATAAAAATACGCTTAGCGTGCTTTATTTTCCGTTTTCTGAGGCGACCTCTAGCTGACTTATTTGTTTTTGGTGTGGTGTTGGGTAATTAGATTTTAGAATGTTGCATTGCTTTAATTAACACAATATAGCCGCGTTAATGAGATTAGTTATTAAAGATAAATATTGAAAATATTTATTGAAAGTTTATGATTGATGTGCCATGAGTCAATTTTAATTATTAAATAAAAATTTTTCGCTCACATGATTAGCCAACTTTGTTTGTTGGCTTTATTTTTCTGAAAACCGACAAATAACAAAGAGATCATACAACTTAAGCTATGCGCTATTTGACCGCTTCTTTTAGCTCTTTACCTGCTTTAAAAATGGGTATCTTTGCCGCTTCAATTTGAATAACTTCACCTGTTTTTGGATTGCGGCCTTTTTTTGCGGCTCTTTGTTTAACCTGAAAGCGACCAAAACCGATTAACTGTAGATCATTACCAGACTTTAGCGTCTCTGTCACGATGCTAACGAATGCGTTGATAGCCTCCTCTGACTCTTTCTTTTTCAAGTGAGTTTTTTCTGCAACTTTATTAATGAGTTCTGTCTTGTTCATTTTGTGCCTGTTTAAGATGATGAATTTTTAAAGTTACTAAAACATAGCTCACTGTAACAAAATATTAGAAATTATCAAAAATAAGGCTTAGCGGGTTAAATTAGCGTGAAGTGCCAGAGTGGTTATTTGTTAATTAAATGTTGTTTCAAAAAATCGCCGATTTTCACCAAGAAAGTTTATTTTTTTAAGCCTTAGCGGTCATTTTGGGATTGAGTTAGAAAGTCGCGAGACGGGTTAGAGCCATTATGTTAAATAAGGGCTAATTTTAAGAAATTATGTTTTTGGTTCTTGAGGTGTTATTTAGCTATTAATAATATTGTTCATTCTTTCTTGTAGTGCATTAGCTAAATTTGTTAAACCTTCTAGATCGTTATTATAACGAATAGAGCGGATATGCTGTATATCGAAAGGCGTCCCCCTTTCTTCTTGAGTAATTAATATAACTTTGCAACCAAGGGTATGGGCAATCCCTATTTCATAAAAAACATTCGGATTTTGACCTGTGCAATCACATACAACAATACGTGCGCTATCGATTAATGTTACAATATCTTGGATGATTATATCATTTTTCCAAAAGTCATCAGCTCGCTTACATTCAAAACCAATATTATTTGATGCTGTCTGAATACTTGTATAGATATCATTAAATTTTTTATCAAACGGCATCATTACAGACACTAAATCGCTGTTAGTATCTTTATGTTCTGGTATTTGAAATACAGTTGGTTTTTGTTGTCTAATTGTAAGTTTTTGAAATAAAAATTGGTAAAGGTCAACATCCTTAACCGCCCAATGATTTCTAGAAAACTCCCTATCGTGCATATGCAAATCATTGCGATGTTTATATATGATTTTATTTAAAATTTTAGGAACACTTTTATCAAATGAATAGTTAAAATGTACCTGATTAGAATATATTCTCGCTTCGCTTATCTTCCCAATGTAAGCGATTTCATCTTCTTTTCCTTCTGTCATAAAAAGACATGGAATTTTTTGTAATTGTGCTAAATCTAGACATCCATTTTTTTTAAATTGCTCACAAAGATTTTCTTCAGTGTATTCACAACTGCGTAATACACGTTCTATATCTATTCTAGGAGGGTTAGAATCCCATGGTTTGACAATAAGGTTAAACAATGTATTGCTCCAATTTTACTAATTACAAGTATTAAGTATGGTGATAATAACATTTGGTGTAGTTGCAGATAAGCGGTAATCGCTGATTTTTTTATAAAGGCGATAGCTTTTGTGTTTCAATATCCAAACTAACCCCAAGTAAGACACTTTTTAGATGTATTTTAGTTGCTATTTATCTTTTCATTTCATGGTTTTTTTTATCAATATTTTGATAAAATACAATCTTTTTCTAAAAAATAAGAATAAAAATATAATTACATACTCTAAGTTAAATAAAACAAAATTTTTTGTAACAGAAGAGGTATATATCATGGAGAGAAAAAGTATGAAATTCTCGATCAACAAAGATCTTGATATTCGATCAAATAGCTTTGAGGCACTTATTTCATACATGGAACATAGTAATGACTTCTGGGTTATAAAAGATAATGAATCAAGATTTGTCTACGCTAACAATATTATGATCCACTATAGCGGACTACCTAAAGGTTTTAATATAGAAGGTCTTCTGGATAGCGAATGTCCGGCTCCATGGTCGGAATTTGAAGAGATTATACAGGCAAATGATAAAAATGTGATGGAAAACCAAAAAACGATCCCAGTGCTGAATACGTTTGTTTATGGTGGTCGAGAGAAAATAGTACAACCATTTTTACTTGAAGTAACACCACTAATCAGAGATGGGAAATCAATAGGCGTCGTTGGGAGAGGTAAAAAATTAGAACTTTTCTCTATGTATCATTTAGAAAACAATAAACTTCCTGAATCTTTATCTTTTGGCAAACCAACCGATTTATTCACTGATCGCGAATTTGATGTTGTTTTTTTCTCTTTGCAGTCGTTAAGCATTAAAGAAATCGCCAGGCGTTTAAATATTTCCCCTGGCACAGTAGAGAATTACTTACAGAAGATTTATAAAAAAACGGGGGTTAATGCTTTAAATCAATTGATAGAGTACTGTAGAAATAATGGCTACGATAAATACGCACCCAATAAATTTATAAACCCTAACCCATATATACCGTTAGCTTGACCTTGGATTTTGTACTCTATAGGAGTATGGGAAATTCCTATATTGACTTTTATTTGAAAATTATATTAAAAATAAAATATAGTGTTTTTTTAATTTAATTTGTTTTATTGAAAGATGTTACTTTTTAAAAATGATAATGTGTAAACAAATATCAGATTTTATTTTGTTTTGATTAAAAATTAAGCATTTCTTATCAAAGGAATAAATTGTTTTACTCCAGTCGAAAAATTAAGTAAGTTAAAAATGTCTCTGAGAGATCAGAGATCGGGATTAGCAACCCGTAAACTCAAGCCCAGTATAAATATATTGTTTGTATTTATACTGGCACAAATTTTTACGCCATTTCTATGGTGGGCTGGATGGGGGAGTCGAAAGACTCGCCGATCGCTTGAGTTCGGTATTGCTAACCCCATTCAGTCTACCACCCAATCTCATTATAAACCTGGGTGTTCAGACTTCTGCTTTTATTCTTTTAATGGGGAATGATGATGCACGAAGACACCTTCGATTTTTCAAATAAAAATAACAGAATTTCAATAATCAAAAACCCCAATAATCTGGGTTTTGCGTAATAACGTTTGCTGACAAGACTAGCTAATACCAGGAAAATTTTAATAATAATTTTAGTTTAAAACTTAATGTTTAATTTACATCAACACCAGGGAAATTTTCAAAGTGAATATGAGCTGTAACATATTCACTTTTCTAAAGTACAAAAATTTATTTGATTTTACCAGTTATTTTTGTTCAGGGAATTATCGTGATTAATATCAACAAGAAATATCATGTCTAATTTTTCTAAGCGTAAAACAACATTTCAAAGATTAAAACCTGGGATGTCCGTTTTTTGGGCGGAAAAAATAGTAAAAATAACAAGATTAAGAAAGGTAGAAATAACAGAAAACGGATTGATTTATCAATTTGAAATTGATAGGGCTGACAAAATCCTGACAGGGTTAGGTAGTAAAAAAATAACCGTCATTAAATGAAAGTTAAAAATAGGTTCTGTTTATAAAATAGAGCAAATAGATAAAAAATAAAAATAGCAGTAACTTCTTTAGTAACGCACTTGACTTCCTCCTGTGCGTTTATTTTTTTGTGCTTATAAATGCTTTGATGAATGTTTTAGCCACTGGCGCGACGATGGCATTACCGTAGGCGCGCAATCGTCCCACACGTGAGGTAATCCCATGAGCCAACGGGAATGTGCCGGATTCAATCGGGCGCAACTTTCCATCTCTACAAAGTAGCCAATCTGCATTTTCCCAATATCCAGATACATAATCACCTGTTCTTCCAGATTCCCAGGACTTAAAGACTTTCGGCCTGCTAGTAATCTTTTTCTCTGTCTTTCTTGTAGCGCATCCGGTGATCGTGTTGAATTCACCGTTGTCGGTGTTAACCATCCTGTTATCATTATTCCTTGCTCTGTCGCATAATCCAGTCTGCTGAACATCCTGTTTTTTCCGTCTTTCCGAATTATTGTTGGTCCGCTTCCTTTGCAGTCGGTCGCCGTGGGTGTCGGCCAACCAGTAGAGCCTTTGCCGGATGTGCGGTGCGCCGAAGCCCGCAGCGCATAAATCGATCGCTGCTGTGGTGTAGTTCTCTGCTTCCAGGTCAGATTGTACAAGCTCGAGCCAGACAATGCCGTCTGTACTTGCAACCTGTTCACCAAAGATAATGTCAGGTTTGCACTGGCAAATGAGGTGGAAAAACGCCGGCCATAAGTGCCGCTTGTCAGTAAGTCCTTTTCCTTTGCCTGCTGCGCTGAAAGGTTGGCAGGGGCAACTTCCCGTCCAGACTGGCTTATCATCTGGCCATCCAGCTTGTCGCAAAGCGTAAGACCAGACGCCGATTCCGGCGAAGAAATGACATTGTGTATAGGTTTTAAGGTCATCGGGTTTCACATCCTCAATTGATCGTTCGTCAACATCGCCATTGGCTATATGTCCGGCGGCGATTAAATTACGCAGCCATTGCGCCGCATAAGGATCGATTTCGTTATAATAAGCAGCCACAAATGGATCCTTTTTCAATTTGAATGGCTACTTGTTTCATTTTGTAACCGTGTAATTTCCTGTTTGGTTTGTTCAAACCATTTTTGTTCCAGTTCAACACCTAAACTTCGTCGATTAAGTTTTAACGCGGCTTTAATGGCTGATCCTGATCCCATAAAAAAATCAGCCACTAAGTCACCTTGCTGACTACTGCTTTTTATGATGTGCTCCATCATAGCAACAGGTTTTTCACAAGGGTGTTTGTTGGGATAATATTGCACTGGCGGGTAATCCCACACGTCGGTATGTTTCACGTCTACAGTGACCGAAAAATGACGGCGTAATAACTGATATTTGGCGGCCAGTTCATCATACTTAATATTAAGAAGATTACGATCGTTGACTAGTGCTGAATATTCACGATTAAATGGATTACTATGACGGTTTTTTGAAGCGACATGCTCAAACAATATTTGTAATTTGTGATAATCTTCTTTGCTCGGTAATTGCCACTGACTATAACCAAACCAATGGCTGGCCATTTGTTTACCAGTGGCCCGCTCAATTTCTTTCGCCGTAATGCCTAATGTTTTTTTGGCTTTTTTAAAGTATTCAACTAAAGGTTTAAATACGTTATCTTTTAACTGACGACATTGTTTGTTGTAATTAGTTGTTTTTCCCATATAAGACAACTGGTAGTGTTCTGCAAAGATAATTCTTTCTGTCGATGGGAAATAACACCGCAAACTTTCTTTATTGATTTTGCCCCAACGTCCTGATGGTTTTGCCAAGATGATATGGTTAAGCACATTAAATCGGTCGCGTACTAATAGCTCTGCGTCAGCTGCTAATCGATGGCTACAAAAAAGATATAAACCCCCGTTAGGTTTTAATACTCGCCAGAATTGTGATAAAAGCGCATCTATCCAGATTAAATAATCAGTGACCGTGTCCCACTGATTATCCCATTGGTAATTTTTCACACGAAAATACGGCGGATCGGTGACAATTAAGTCAATGCAATCATCCGGTAAGGTTTTGATGTAGCTTAGGGTTCTGTCGCATTAATGTTGGAAGTTTAATTTGTGGTAGTTAGAAGAATTGTTAGGCGACTAAAGTGTAAAAAGCATCGACTGGACAGAGAATTAGGCCATTGATAGGAATTTGTTGTTTATGGAGCATATGCAATATTTCTATTCCTTCCAGTAAAACTTTTGCCGTTCGGTACGTCTTAAAACCAAGCATCGCTCGATAGCGTTTTTTAATGAAACGGTGATCTTGCTCTACCATGTTATTTTTATAACGGCACTGTCTTATTTTTATCCCCAGCTCACGTTGATTAAGTGACATTAATGCAGCCCGATTAGCACCACTTTTATCAATATTCACTTCCATAGGATAGGTATTTTGATGGATAGCTTTCTTTAAAAAGCGTAATGCAGATTTTTTATTTCGCTTTTGACTAAGAATAAAATCTATCGTTTCACCACTAGCCTCTACGGCGCGATAAAGATAATGCCATTTCCCTTTTATCCTGATATAGGTTTCATCCAGATACCAGGTGCCACCATAGATTTTTCGTTTCTTTCTGGCAACACTTGCTAGTTTTGGCGTCAGTCGTAAAATCCAGCGGTGAATGGTGGAGTGATCAACAAAAATACCTCTTTCCTGCATCATCTCCTCAAGGTTACGCAAGCTTAAGGAATACGCCAGGTACCAACGTAGACAAACTAAAATGACATCGACGGGATAGTGGAGACGTTTAAAGCTTTGTTTAACAATATTCATAAGAGTCAATTATATCTGCTTGTAGTACAAGGTTTACAAATCGATCTTATCAAACAGACTCTTTTAATGCGACAGAACCGAAAGTATAGCGGTCATTCCCATGCGAACTAATGTAACATCAATAAAACTAACTCTTGCATCAGTAGGTACTCGACTAAAAACATAAGTATCATCGGCTTTTTTTTCCATTATTCCTCTTTCCTTTATTTTTTGGCTAGTGATATTCTTAGCTATATGCTCGGTTCTGTCGCATTAAAAGAGTCTGTTTGATAAGATCGATTTGTAAACCTTGTACTACAAGCAGATATAATTGACTCTTATGAATATTGTTAAACAAAGCTTTAAACGTCTCCACTATCCCGTCGATGTCATTTTAGTTTGTCTACGTTGGTACCTGGCGTATTCCTTAAGCTTGCGTAACCTTGAGGAGATGATGCAGGAAAGAGGTATTTTTGTTGATCACTCCACCATTCACCGCTGGATTTTACGACTGACGCCAAAACTAGCAAGTGTTGCCAGAAAGAAACGAAAAATCTATGGTGGCACCTGGTATCTGGATGAAACCTATATCAGGATAAAAGGGAAATGGCATTATCTTTATCGCGCCGTAGAGGCTAGTGGTGAAACGATAGATTTTATTCTTAGTCAAAAGCGAAATAAAAAATCTGCATTACGCTTTTTAAAGAAAGCTATCCATCAAAATACCTATCCTATGGAAGTGAATATTGATAAAAGTGGTGCTAATCGGGCTGCATTAATGTCACTTAATCAACGTGAGCTGGGGATAAAAATAAGACAGTGCCGTTATAAAAATAACATGGTAGAGCAAGATCACCGTTTCATTAAAAAACGCTATCGAGCGATGCTTGGTTTTAAGACGTACCGAACGGCAAAAGTTTTACTGGAAGGAATAGAAATATTGCATATGCTCCATAAACAACAAATTCCTATCAATGGCCTAATTCTCTGTCCAGTCGATGCTTTTTACACTTTAGTCGCCTAACAATTCTTCTAACTACCACAAATTAAACTTCCAACATTAATGCGACAGAACCATACTTTCTCAATTTATGCTAGGAGCTACTTTGGGTAATAGTATGACCTTCTGGGAAGCCATGCTAGCTTCATGTTTGGGTAGTTTGCTTTTAGAAGGTGTTAGCTTTGGTATTGGCTTTGCTGGTATGAAAGAAGGACTATCAACTAGTTTATTATCTCGTTGGTGTGGTTTCGGTCGTATTGGTTCCTTAATAGTCAGTATTATTATTGCTATCAGTTCAATAGGTTGGTTCGGTGTTCAAAATTCAGTTTTGGCTAATGGCATATTAAATGCTTTTAATTATAAATTAAACTTTGAGATAGTGACTTTATTCTCAGGATTAGCTTTTACTTTTTTAGTCGCGTCAGGATTTAAAGCGTTAACATTAACAGCAAAAATAGCAGTACCTTTATTTTTTATAGTTATTTTATATATTTTTTTATCTTTAATTTTTAACGACAGTATAGTTATACAAAATCATTCAAGCACAACAAAATTAAGTGTCAATGAAGCAGCTACAATAGTGGCCGGTGGCTTTATGATGGCATCATTAACCACACCTGATCTTAGTCGTTACTGTAAGACGAAAAAACATTTATTTTGGATGATAACGTTATGTATCATAGTAGGAGAGTTTATTATAAATGGCATATCAATATTAATTGCTCAAGCTTTAAATACTGCTGATATAGTTGATATTGTTACAATTAATGCAGGTGTTGTCGGATTAATTTCAGTTATTTTATCTGTGGTAAAAGTAAATGACGTGAACTTGTATACATCATCTTTAGGATTAGCTAATGCACTCCAAATTTTCACTGGAAAAAAATGGGATTATTTCAAAATAACGATCTGTGTTGGATTAGCTGGCACGGCATTATCTATGATCGGTATCTTAGACCATTTCGTTGATTTTCTTTCTATTCTAGGGGTTATTTTTCCGCCTGTAGCAGGTGTTATGCTAATTGATTATTATATTTTAAAAACAAGTCGCAAATTATTAGATGAAACAAGAAAGAAAGGAAAATTACCTGACGATTTATCTACTCCACTGATTGGCTGGTCGGCTATTATTGCTTGCATAATTGGAACTATCGTTGGCGTATCTCTTAAAATAGGCATATCTTCTTTGAATTCGATTTTAGTCGCTGGATTAGCTTATTGGTTTTTCATGAGATTCAAAAAACATTAATATCATTTTTATATTCATAAAACATAACTCCAAAACGCACAAATAAAATTTGATGCGTTTTTTTGTAATTTTATTTTTCCATATTAGATATAAATCAAGCGCTCGATATATGCTCATTATATGACTTAAAGTATCTAAAAATAGAATTTATTTTGATTTTCAGGTCTATTATTAAATAAATAACGCTTTATTTCTATTTTAGAGATAAATTGATGCTATAATAAAATCATTTGATAACTAGATGGAGTGTAGAAATGCGTTTTTTCATCGATGATGGCTCAACAAACATTAAATTAGCCTGGGTAGAAAACAAAGAAGTTAAAACTTTGATCAGTGCAAACAGTTTTAAGCCGGAATGGTCACTGGGCTTAGGTAACTCCCTCCCACCAAATTATGAAATAGAAGGCGAAAAATATTCTTTTGATCCTTTAAGTTATGATGCTATAACAACAAGAGAAACAAGATATCAATATAGTGATATAAATGTTTTAGCCATTCATCATGCATTGTTACAAACTAGTATTGAACCTAAAGATATAGATGTAATTGTAACCCTTCCTCTCTCTGAGTATTTAGATACTAATAATCAACCAAATAAAGAAAATATTGAAAAGAAAAAAAATAACATTAAAAAACCAGTTATTTTTCAAGGAGGAAATACATTTAAAATTAATAAAGTAACTGTACTTCCAGAAAGTATACCAGCGGGTTTTGATGTTTTGACTAAGTTAGATGATGAAGACTCTTTATTAATTATTGATCTTGGTGGAACAACTTTAGATATATCTCATGTAAGTGGTAAAATGAAAGGCATTATAAAAGTTTGGTGTGATTCTAAAACCGGAGTTTCAATAATTACCCAATCCTTAATTGATAAATTATCTTCAAGTTCAAACACTAAAGTTAATTCACTTCAATCAGATCAACTCATAATCAATAGAAGTAATCATGAATTTTTAAAAAAACGAATTCCAGATGCTGAGAAACTGGATTCGATAATAACTACGATTAGCGAAAAAGAGAAAATTTTAACAAAAAAAGTAATTGATTCATTGGAAAGATTTTCTGGTTACACTCATGTTATGTGCGTTGGCGGCGGAGCGGATATCGTAGCAAAAGAGATCAAAAATAGAATAAATATTCCAGACGATCGTTTTTTTAAGAGCGAAAACCCACAATTAGATTTAGTTTTGGGTATGCTAGCGATGAAAGGTTAAATATGTCTACCAGCAAACAAAAACTTAGGAAGTGCAATTTTTATTTAAATCCTGCAAATAATGAAGGAGATAAAATTGCTTGTGATTTATTAGAACAAACACCTACAAAAGAACGAGGAAAAATAATGAGAGCTATGTTAGTTTCTGGTGCAGCTCTTATGGTTCAAGATAAGAGATTACCTTCTCTTTTGGCTGATTTTGTAACAGAAAAAACTACAATTTCTGATATAAAAAGATTATTTTGTAGTGTATTACCTTCATTTTTTATAGATGAGGTAAAAAATAATAACGTTTTAAATAAAAAAACATCACAAGAAATTAATAAAACAAGAGAAAATAGCGATAAGTTATTTCCTGATGATTAAATTTTCAATTTAACGAATAGCCAACTTTTAGGTTGGCTTCATTTTATCTTGTTATTTTGTATGTTTATTAAATGCACCACAATAAATCATTTATTCTCTCAATTAAGTTATTCTTTTGTCCAATCTTCAACTAATAAACCTGTCGCCATCGAAAAGGCATTATCGTTCGTGACAATAGTTTTTTTTCTACTTAATGCGTGAGCTGCTATTAACATATCCAAAGACCCCATTACGTGACCTTTACTTTCCATTTTTGCACGTAATTCTCCGTAAACTCTAGCATCTTTTTCATTCCAATCAATGATTTCAATTGAATTTAAAAAAATGTTAACCAACTTTTTTAATGCTTTATTATTTCGTTTAGCAACACCATAGAGTAATTCAGCTTGAGTTATTGAGGAAATACAAACTTTTGAGGGTGGAATATTATTTAATTTTTTAATAACTAATTGATTCTTACGAAATAGATGACTAACAATATTTGTATCTAGCATGTACATAGTTAATTTATCTCAGAAAATGGATCTCTTTTTGTAAGATCTTGCTTTCTTTCTTTAGAATCTAGGAAATCATCAGATAAAGATATCTGATTTAAAATATTTAAAAATTCAGTCCAATCATTACGGTAAAATTTATTTTTTGAAAGAATAACATCACCTTTGTCATTTTTACGAATGTATACTCTATCAGTATTAAATTGAAATTGAACGGGAAGTCTTACAGCTTGATTTGAACCATTCCGAAAAATTTTTGCCATTTTTTCCATTATCCGATCTCCTTCGTAAAGAGCATATGTTAAAAGTATATGCTTTTAGCGTTGAGATAGTCAAAAATTAATTTAATTCTTATCTCAATTGTACTTTGAAACAATCTTTCTACATAAAAATTTGCCGCTCGCCGCAAGATGCAAACTCGTTTTGCATCGAGGAAGCGGAATATCATATTTTTTGCAAAAAGATACGGTCACTCTGTAGTTTATTTTCAAACTATTTGATTCTAAAGGTTAGTGTTTAAGAGGTTTTAAATACTATGATATTTAGTTATCCACAGATAGTAGTTTTGGTTCACCTTTAAAAACTTATTTTTAACTTATTTAACTTCAAAAGACTTAGGGCGTGTTAATTAATTTTTATTTTATTTAATATTATCAATATCATGAATGATAAAAGGTTAGTGTTTAAGAGGTAAAAGGTTAGCGTTTAAGAGGTAAAAGGTTAGCGTTTAAGAGGTAAAAGGTTAGTGTTTAAGAGGGAATGGTTAGTGTTTAAGAGGTAAAAGGTTAGTGTTTAAGAGGTAAAAGGTTATTTTTAATTTAAGGTAATCTGATTACCTTTTTTGTTTGACTTCCTTTAAAATAATTGCTAAATTTGCTTTACTTACCATTACCGAGAAATTTTACGATGTGCTTATTGTGACTAGAAAAACAAAAATTAGACACCGAAATGGTATAAACGAAACTTTTACACAGATGCCTCTTGCTGCAAGGAGAGTGTTATTTCTTATGATGGCACAAATAGATCCAAAGCATTTGATACCAGAAGGAAAAATATTCGAAATCAGCGCGAAAGACTATTCGACTTTGTGTAATGTTGATATTGATACAGCATATAATCAGCTAAAACTTGGGGCAGAACAATTACATAATCAATCCCTAAAAATACCTCAGAGTGAATTACTTAAAGCATTTGCACGCCGTCCAAGAGAGTTTCAGGATAGTGAGAAAAAATGGAAAGGAATGAGATTATTACATATTACTGAATCATGTAGTTATGTTGATAAAGAAGCAATGGTACAAGTTAGATTTAGTCGACAAGTTGAACCTTACATTTGCATGATAGAAAGAGATTTTACGACTCAATTGCTTCTAAGTTCTGTTCGATTAAGTGACTCTAATGCTAGTAATTTATATCAATATCTTAGAAAAAAAATTAGCAATGGTAAAAAGAAGTATTTTGAAATTGAGGTTGATAAATTAAGAAAAGAACTATTTATAGATCATCTTGAAACATATAAAACATACAAATTTTTTAAAAATCAATTTATCGATAGGTCTATAAAAAAAATATTGGAAATTACTGAATTCAAATATATCCAGATAGAAATCATTGAAAGAAAAGGGAGAAAAGCACACAAGTTAAGAATTTCATATGAGTATGAAGATGTTTGATTAATAATCGCCCTACGCCAGTGCACCACCACCGACGCAGAGCTAACCCAAAACCTAACTAGACTAGGAGTTGAGCTATGTTAAATAGTAACCATATTTCACGCATATTAAAAGCGTGTGACATATCAATAGAGCAGCTTTTAAGCTTTGCTATCACATCAAAACACCTCACAAAACGCCAACGTATGTACCTTTTGAGTCTCGGAGGTGCAGTATGAGAAACGTCATGATTCAATTGTGCCTGTGCGCTCATGTTCCCTGCGGTTTTACTGATAGTGAAGGTGAGATCTGTACCAATGCAAAAATGACAGATTTACTCTATTCGATTATTCATACTGTTGAAATGAAAACATTGATAGAAAAAGTTCAAAGTGAAAAATCCCCATTTTGCCTAATGTGCAATTTGTCCTCTGACTACAAAAAATTGCCAAAAGTATGGCAGTTCCATTTTTTACCGCTTTTTGATCAAGATAACAAGTACATTGGCACCTTCTTTCATGCTCATGAGTTCCTGTTTTTATCACCGTTAGAATATGTAGAAGGACGACAACCTTATACGGTCACCATACAGCAACAAGACCTATTTAGCCCTAGAGAATGGCAAATTCTATTTTTTACAATGCAACGCTTTAGCAGTAAAGAAATAGCCAGAAGGTTAAATATCGTTCCTTACACAGTGGAGGGTCACTTAAAAAATATCTACGATAAAATCAATGTCCATTCAGCTAACCAGTTGAGAGAGTTTTGTAAAGCCAAAGGTTTTTATAACTATATTCCTGAGAACTTATTCCCTTGTTCGCATGTTCAATTTTTTGGATCTATTGGAGGTGTAGTATGAAATATACCTATACCATCAATGGATTTAGAAGAACTATTCATGGTCATCCTGATGTTCGTTTTTCCTGTTGTCACTGCGGAAAGCTCTCATTAAGTCTTGTGAGCTTTTTCTGGCGCGCCAGACTGGATAACCGTCCCTGTGTTTATCTTGAGGAAGCATGTATTGAATTTGTTGAAAAAATTAACCGTAAACAATTCAAGATACTTTTTTACAAGTCTTCAACGATGAAGGCGTGTTCAGATGCTTGTTGCCATTGCTCGTATAACCAGAAAAAACAAGAAACTAATAGCATTGAGGGGGGGAAATGAAACATTTTAAAGCAACGCTCATTACGAATGTTGACCATGAGAAAGGTAGAACAACCTCTCAAATCTATCTTGCAGCAGAAACAAAAATAGCAGCCAAAAAATTGGCATCTCAATATATTTTTGAAACTGACGGCGCAAATTGCAGTTTCTACAAATCGCCTCGATTGGAAGAAATCAGCATTGAGGAATATATCGCTCATACAGAAAAACAGACCGATGTCACCGAAGAACAGGAAATAGACCAGTTTTGTGCTTTGCTTGCGATTTTTGGTGTTCAGGAGGAATACGACGAAGGTGAAATACGTGATGCTGATGAATTACTGGCAAATCCAGCAGATGAACCTGAGCTTTTTGAGCAATATACTGAACTTCGTGAATGGGTCGCTGTAAAAATACAGGAAGCAGACAAAACTATTTCCCTCAATGAAGTCAAGGAAATCGCAATTAATCTTGTGGAGTGTGGACAAGAAGGTGAGTTGTTAACGCAATCAACATCGTTATCCCCTGAACCGGTTATTATCCCTGTGGAAAACAGGGTAGAAGTGAAAAAAAATGAATCAGAGATTCCACTTGAAGGTTTGGTTAATAATCGTACAACAAAAGAATTAATTGACTCGGTCATCAAAAATATCGACGATAATGCTATTTTTTCTGCTGTTCCACCTATCAACGGAAAAATCATGAGCGGCGAGGGTGTATCGCTTGCGATGTTGAACGAGTGCATTGATGCGTTAAAACCAACAGAAAGTTTGATTGTTCGTCGTCTTGAAAATAGTACCTATCACGCGGCAAATGGTTATTCCAGCACACAAATCAGGTTGGTTCAACGAAGTGGAATTGGCGCGCTGGACTGGTACAGGAATGCACCTAGCCAAAACAAGAAAAGTAGTGCTTTGTTGATTGGCGATGCTGTTCACACGGCTATTCTTGAACCGGAAATTTTTTCACTGAAATACATTTCCGCTCCTGAACTGGATTTGAGAACCAAAGACGGCAAACAGGCATTAGAGGAATTTGAAGCGCAAGCGGTGTCCAACAATCAAATCGTGCTCAATAAAGACGATTTTGAGCAGATTGAACTGATGCGTGATTCTGCGCTTGCGTATTCACTGGTTGCTGAATTACTCGAAAACGGTGAGCCAGAGCTTTCAATTTTCTACCGGACTGAAAAAGGGACACTATTGAAAATCCGTCCTGACTGGCTTGGTTTATATTCCGGTGTGCCATTTATGCTTGATGTTAAAACTACCGATGACGTATTCGACTTTGGTAAATCAGTCGATAAGTTTGGTTATCACCTGCAATCAGCTTTTTACCGTATTATTGCTAATCAGGTTTTCAATCTCGATATTGATTTTCTGTTTTGTGCGATTGGAAAAAGGCCAGAATGTGGGCGTTATCCGGTTCAACTTGGTATGTTGGATGAAGAAGATAGCGGGGAGGGTATTATTCAGGTTAACAATGTGATTGATATATTGGAAAACGGCAGAGAAACGCAACCCTTTGCTACAATATCTCGTCCTTTCTGGGCTAAAAATGCAGATCGAAAACGCAGAGAGGCATTAATGGCAGAAGGGGGTGGTATTGCATGAATACTCAACTAGAAACCATGAATAACGTCTATGCCAATCTGCAATCAGTTATCATGCAACAGGGTATAGCGTCCCTGTTACCCGCTCAGGTCACGCCTGAGCAGTTCACCCGAACCGCAGCAACCGCATTGATAGAGAATGCAGAATTGCAAAAGGCGGATAAGCAATCACTGGTGCTCGCTTTAACACGTTGTGCCAAAGATGGCCTGATGCCAGACGGCAGAGAAGCTGCGCTGGTTGTCCGCAGTACCAAAGTCAATAATCAGTTTGTGAAAAAAGCGGTCTATATGCCGATGGTTGATGGAGTCATGAAACGCGCCCGTCAATCTGGCCAAGTTGCAAATATCATTGCTAAAGTCGTCTATGCTCACGATAAATTTGAGTATGTGATTGACGAAAATGGCGAGCATTTAACGCATCGTCCGGCGTTTGTTGACGGTGATGAAATAGTGAAAGTCTATGCCTTCGCCAAACTCAATAATGGTGAATTAGTTGTTGAAGTCATGAGTTGTTCGAATGTCGAAAAGATACGTGATACCGTGAAAAGTGCAAAAGACCAAACAAGCCCTTGGGTGAAGTGGTTTGACAGAATGGCGCTTAAAACTGTCATTCATCGCCTCGCTAGACGGCTTCCTTGTGCATCTGAGCTATTTTCTATGCTTGAGGTATACGAAGATATCAACTCATCA
Source organism: Arsenophonus sp. aPb (assembly GCF_029873475.1). Classification (NCBI taxonomy): domain Bacteria; kingdom Pseudomonadati; phylum Pseudomonadota; class Gammaproteobacteria; order Enterobacterales; family Morganellaceae; genus Arsenophonus; species Arsenophonus sp. aPb. The sequence goes on along the minus strand of NZ_CP123503.1, from coordinate 138 downwards.
GAAAAAACGCTTAGAATGTCTTCTGCTGCGAATAAACGACTATCACTAAGAGACGTTTTGCGTGAACGTGCAAAAAACTTAAGTCAAAAGCCTGAAATGGTGACAGAAACACTATTACCAGAACCAAAAAAAGATGAC
>NZ_CP123502.1 GCF_029873475.1 Arsenophonus sp. aPb | reverse complement strand
AATATGCTGTTTATTGCCAATAAGTGTAAGAGATTTTATGTTTGCATTAATCGATGTTAATAGTTTCTATGCCTCATGTGAGCAAGTATTTAGGCCTGATTTAAAAGGTAAACCGGTAGTTGTTTTATCAAATAACGATGGCTGTGTTATCGCTCGCTCAAGAGATGCTAGAAAACATATCCGAATGGGGGCACCGTGGTTTGAAATTGAATCTTTTGTGAAAGAAAATAACGTTGCCATTTTTTCATCAAATTATACTTATTATGCTGATATGAGTATGCGTGTCATGGAAGTATTAACCTCTTTAGTTCCAAAGTTGGAAGTTTATTCAATCGATGAGGCATTTTGTGATCTCTCGGGAATTGATTCAATACATGATTTAACCCAATTTGGTTTTTATCTACAACAACAAATTATGCAGCGCTGCCATTTACCTGTTGGGGTAGGAATATCCACGACCAAGACGTTAGCGAAATTAGCCAATTTTGCGGCAAAACAATGGCAAAAAACCGGAGGTGTTGTTGATTTAAGCCTAAAAGACAGACAACAAAAACTGATGTCTCTTGTCCCGGTTAATGAAGTCTGGGGAATTGGGCGAAAACTTTCAAAAAAACTTCAGTTGCTTAATATTAATACGGCATTAGATTTAAGCCGGTTACCGCCAGATGAGGCTAGAAAATTACATTCTGTCGTTTTGGAAAGAACTGTCAGAGAGTTAAATGGTATTTCATGTTTAACACTAGAAGAGCAACAAAACACAAAAAAACAGATAATTTGTTCTCGTTCATTTGGTAATAAAATCACTAATTACGATTTTGTTAGGCAAAGTATATGCGCTCGTGCGGAGCGGGCAGCGGAAAAGTTAAGAGAAGAAAAACAATTCTGCAAATTAATCAGTGTATCTATTCAAAGCAGTCGTTTTTCAAAAAAAGATGGGGGATTTTATCGATATGGCTCTCAAAAACTGACTTATCCAAGTCAAGATAGTCGAGATATTATAAAAGCTGCCACCCAAATTTTAGATAATATCTGGGTGGAAGAAATTAAATACAGTAAAAGTAGTGTTATGTTGAGTGATTTTTTTGATTCTGGCGTGACACAGTTTTCCCTTTTTGAAAAACAAAAACCCTATAAAAATGGTGATATATTGATGCAGCTTATTGACGATATTAATCGATCTTCACCAGCAAAAATAGGTTTTGCGGGCAAAGGTAATGGAGAGAAAAAGTATCCATGGCAAATGAGAAGAGAATATTTGTCTCAAAAATGGACCACTGATATTGATCAGACTGCTATCGTGAAATGTTAAACAAATCTTATTAAGTGAAATTCACAGGGTTAACAAAGATTGAATTGAGTCGCTTATTCAAAAATTAAAAATGTTCGCACGCAAGAAATCATGCAATAGATAAGGATGTCGCCACAATTAGCGGCTCCACTTTTTTCTTCGGGATATTAGAAACACATTAAAAAAGCGTATTACTTAAAGAAATTTCACAAAAAACGTCTTCTTTTCGTACGAACCTTTTTGATACAACTACCATTCAGCCCAAAATTAAGTTTATCTCACCTGGTTAATTCAAAATTTAAAGGCTTCCCTTACTGCCCGATGCCAGCTTGCCATACGCCCATTTTAAGGGGACGGCAAGCCTTCAAGTAGCTTTCGCGGCATATCCTCGCCACTAGTGGCTCCGGTATTCCACGTTCCACTTGACCCCAAATGGTCAATGGCTTCGTGACATCGGGCAGTAAGGGAATGGCGATATAGGGTCGCCTCCTGCTGTCCCATTAAATAGGAGACACGGCAATGTCCCGATTTATACAAGGCGACAGCCTGAAAATTATGTCAACTTTTCCTGATAATGCAATCGATTTTATTTTAACTGACCCACCATATCTGGTCGACTTTACTGATCGGTCAGGGCGTTCAATTGCCAACGATAAAAATGATGATTGGTTGTTACCCGCTTGTCAACAGATGTTTCGCGTATTAAAACCCAACAGTCTAATGATAAGTTTTTATGGCTGGAATCGCGTTGAGAAATTTGTTGATGCGTGGAAAAAGTCAGGGTTTCGTGTTGTCGGTCATTTAGTTTTTAAAAAAAACTATGCATCAAAAAAGGCTTTTTTAGGGTATAGCCATGAAAGCGCTTATCTGTTGGCTAAAGGTCATCCACTAATGCCAAAAAAACCCATAAAAGACGTACAAGCATGGCAATATACCGGTAATCTTTATCATCCCACTCAAAAACCAGTCAGTTGTTTACAGTTGCTTATAGAGTCTTTTACGCAACCTCATGACATCGTACTCGATCCATTTGCGGGTTCTGGCGCTACCTGCATCGCGGCAGCACTGTCAGCACGGCGCTACATCGGGATTGAGCTTCTTCCTGAATATCACACCATCGGTCAACAACGTATTGCCGCTTTACGTAATCGCCAAGTTGCTTAATTTCATCACACAAAAGGAAATTAAAATGAATTATTCCAACCATGAAATTCTAAGAAAAGATGTGGCTTTACTGGTAAAGAAAATAGATAGGTTTTATTTTCAGCTTTTTGAGTTTGAGAAAAAATATTCAGATGACGCCAATGATCTGATCGGGTGTTTAATCGCTCAACTTATCAAACCGATAACAAAGCAAGCGCAAAATGTCTATAAACAAATGATCATATTGGATAGTGCTTTTAAAGATTAATAAAAAGGGCGGTATATCCGCCCAGTTATTAGATTAATTTTGTTGGCGTAAAACCGAGCTTGCAGCGTCGATACTCGACGCGCCGCATCAACCGCGCTGGCCAAAAAATGGCCAGCGCTTTAAGGACGTCCTAGCTTGGAGGTGTGCCAAATGTATTTACACTTATCTCTGCATCTTTTAATTTTGAAGGAGCAATAGGACGTGAAAATATAAGGGAGTGATTAATTATTTTTAAAATTAAACCATCAATTTTTTGATGGTTATGCTGATTTAGTAGTAGAAAGGGGGATAGAGGGCATTTTATGAGCAGCTCCATAGCGATACGATCTATTTTTCACTCAGTAATTTCCTTTTTTCCTCTTCAAATTGTTGTTGTATTTTTTCCGGGAGGTTTGCTATAGCGGCTTGCTGAATTTGATAAGCATCGGCATAGTTTTCCATTTTTTCTTCGTATTTTTGTTGAGAGTAAAATAAAAAGCCTAACATACAACCACAAAATAAGGTATTGAATATCACTAAAAATGCCATAATCACAGACAGGTTATGAGTTTTGGTGTGATGCTTTTCTGACAACATTGTTGTTCTTTCATTAATAGCCATTTTTTGCTTAAAATTGTCAGCTTCATTATCTGCTGACGATTTTATTTCTGCTTGAAATTTTTCAAGCACCTCTTTAGCGCTTTTCTCAGTTTGTTCAACGGCGTCTGCAATTAACCTTAACGAACCCTCTACAGCATTTTTAATATCTGATGGTAATGCGGTGATTTGGTCGTTGACACGACCTAAATCTCCAATCAGTTCAATCATCAATGCGTCTCTGGCGCTTCTTGGATTGGGTTCTTTTTCATCCATTCTTTTAATCTCTATCAATCGAATAAATTATCATAAACAGAGTCCAGGTTTCTTTTAACGCTTTTTGCTAGAGCTTTAAGACCAAACATGTCTGCCCAATGATTTCTGTCTTTTTCGCTGGCCTCTTTGTTATTTTTTAATAATGATTTGTAATCGGTTTCATCAGAAAGTAATGCATCAACGGTTAATCCTTTTACAGACAAGGCGTCAAACAGCTCATTTTCAAAAATTGCGCACTCTTTATTAAGGGTAAAATTTTTCTCTTTTTTGTGATGATTAATCACAAAACAAAATTCTTCATCAATGTCATTATCAACTCGGTTGAAGATAATTTTTATCTTTTCTTTTGGAATACCAATATTTGCAAGGGTATTAATCATCAGAACTGTCTCTTTCTGTTCTTTCGTGCCGGAAGTGACAGGAACTAAAAAAAAGTCTAATTCTTCATGAGAGTCATCAAATTTAATCATGTTGTTCATGAATTCTTCGATGTTTGATGAGCCGATATCGATAATTGCAGCATCTTCCAACATAAGTTTCTTAAATAGTGTCCTGAACTTATTGCCATCCATTTTTTCAACATCAATCCCTAATCCCTGAGCGGTTTCATTGATTGATTCAATAGCGAAAACGGGGGCTTGCATTCTCGGTGATAATAAATGGGCCGCGACAGTGGTTTTTCCGACCGTTCCAGTGTAATTAAGAATGGCTATTTTCATGATTCAGGCTCCTGATAATTTTGTAAGTCTTCCAGATCAATTGATTGTTCTCTCAATTTTTTTAAATCTGACGGATTGCGGATTTTTTTTACGGTTTCAGCTTTACTCTTTTTCTCTATCGTTTTTTTAGGCGCTGGCACAGAACGCATTTTCTCTAAAAGATCAGCGCAATATTTTTTGATATAACGATTAAATTGGGATTCACTAAGGGCAAATTGATAGGTTTCAACTAAGTAAAAATAGATTTGTCGGTTAGTATACCCTTGATTGAGTTTTTCTCTGATTTCATTGAGGTGTTTTATGAAGACAGAGCGCCCAATTCTTGATTTTGATCTCCAGTCATTCATTTTCTATCCCTTCTAATTAGCCGAGTTATGTTGAAATATAACATTAAAGCATATTAGTGCGTTTTAAGGAGTTTTAATGATTATTAATGACATTATACGCATGTTTATTGCGTATTAAAGCGTTTTATTACGTAATAGTGAAAATTAATGAATTCGAACCTTAATCATTGAAATACCAGAGGCACGTCACCGATGTTTACAATGGGCTAAAAGCCCACTGTAAAATCGACCGTGCCAAAGGGGGCTCCCTTTGAAACCCCAGGTTCATTAGATAAATAAAATTTTGCCGATATTGGTGGCTATCAGACCACATCTGGGCCTTCATCATCTACCTCTGTTTGCGGTGTTTCTGTTCCATTATCGATAGTGAGATGAAGACCTATCAAAGTGATATTTTGTATTCAGTTAAAACAGAAAAGGGGAAAGGTTACTTTTATCTGTTAATTGAAGCGCAGTCATCACCAGATAAGCTCAATGCATGGCGACTTATGCGTTATTGTATGGCGGCCATGTAAAAGCATTTAGAAGCCGGCCACAAAAAGTTACCTTTAGTATTTCCTTTCCTATTTTATTGTGGTGAAAAAAGTCCTCATCCCTATAGTACTAACTGGCTTGACTGTTTTAGTGACAAAAAATAAGCAGAGCAAATTTATACTCAACCCTTTAAGCTTGCGGATATCACTGTACTCGACGATGATAAGATCATGCAGCATCGTCGAATGGCTTTGTTAACGCTAATACAGAAGCACATTCGTAGAAGGGATATGACGGAATTATTGAATGAAATTGTAAAATTATTGTCGTATGATTATTATACAGACAATCAAGTAATTACTATGATGAACTATCTCATACAGGAAGGGAACGCCGAGCAACCAGCAAAACTAATCAAAGAGATAGCTAAACAATCAGAAAAACATGAAGGAGCACTTATGAACATAGCTCAAGGGTTAAGACAAGAGGGGCGCAAAGAAGGTATTCAAGAAGGCATTCAAGAAGGGATGCAAAAAGGCAAACTTGAAGCACAACTTGAGATAGCAAAGCAGATGCTCGAAAGTGGTATGAATAGGCTGTCAGTGATGAAATTTACTGGGTTGTCAGAGTCTGAATTAAGAAACCTGTTTAAAGATTAAAGTATGATAGAACGCGAGAAATTAAGTCTAACATGCCACAGAACTGTTTCTTAGAAGAAATAGCGTATTCCTTGTTCATCAAAAAGTTATTTTCAATAATCAATTCCTATTCGCATGAAATAAACGCCTGTCTGTACTGATTGGCATCGAGCCAATCACTCCAGAACGTTGTTACCCACCGCTTGATTTTGTTGCAGGTACGGCTTCGCCTACCCGTACGCAACGGATATGCCCACTTTTTTGGGTGGGCATAGCCTGCTCAAAAAAATTGGCAGTCGTGGATAACAACGTGGGTGTTGGCGGCATGGATAGTGACCAGCAACTGTAAAACCCAGCTTGCAGCGTCCATACTGGACGCGCCGCATTAACCGCGCTGGCCGCTTTTTTGCCAGCGCTTTAAGGACGTCCCACCCTGTGGTGAGCATGAATACACAAAATGTCAAAACCGCCGCTCAAAAGCCTTCTGAAAGATGGGTTAAAAAAGAATCGACAGTGATTGAGCAACAGGCCGATGGCTGTTAGAACAACTAATGGCAATAACTAAAAATGAGGAGTAGCGGTAATTGCTTTTGTTTGTAAACAGTTTGAAGTATCTTTGTGTTTTGAGGTAACGATGGCGCGTGAAGATGCAAGAGTGTAATGGGTGATTAATTATCTTTGTTGATTTGATTACTTCTAGAATCAGCTAGGTTAATAACTGATGATTTTTTTATTTTTCCACTTTTTATTTTCTTATAGTGATTATAAACTTTTTGCGCGTAGTGATAACGATTTTCAATCGTCGAATTAGCATTACGCATCCCCGCATTATACATTCCAATTGCCAACCAGTGTTTGCCATAGGCCGCAAAGTTTCGATTTAATATCATTGCCCCTAGATGAATATTCAAACAGGGATTAATTAATAAATTATTTTCCGTTAATGTGGGATATTCTTTTTTTATTGATTTAAATGTTTTGGTATTAATCTGCATGATACCTAAATCGAATGAACCATCTTTATTTTTGTTTTTTGCATTTGGATTGAATTTTGATTCTTGCCAGGCGATAGCCCTTAAATAATCAGGATCGATTTGATAATACTTGCCTGCGCTGTCAAAACAATCAGCGGTTGCGGTTTTTGCAATAAGTGTAATGAATAAAAAATGTATTTTTTTCATTTTAGTTCATATTGAGTAGCAAATTGAAAGCGAATTTATGTATTACAGGTTTAATTATCATAATAATTAAAAAATATTATATTTTGAAAAATTAAAAGTATAAAAATAAAATATATGTATATTAATTATACTGTACATTATTTTTTACAAATACATTGATGAATTTTACTGTTGAAAATAAAAATGATGATGAATTTACTATTAAATTTTGACTAAAGTGATGGCAGGAGTTATCCCTCAAGGTTATACTGTGGCGATGAAAAAAACACTTTCCCATCATGATAGCTTGTTTAAAAAATTCCTTGGCGATATTGCGATTGCAAAGGATTTCCTGGAAATCCATTTGCCTGAAAATATTCGCAGATTGTGTGATTTTAGTACGTTGGCAATGGAGTCCGGTAGTTTTATTGAACCAGACCTGCGTAGTCAGTGCTCTGATATGCTCTATTCTGTGCAAACAACAGCGGGAAAAGGGTATATTTACACGCTTATAGAACATCAAAGCCGGCCAGAAAAATTGATGGCTTTTAGGTTGTTAAGATATAGTGTGGCGGCAATGCATCAGCATCTTGAGCAAGGTAATAAAACCTTGCCGGTCGTGATACCGCTACTGTTTTATCAAGGTAAAACTTCACCTTATCCTTACAGTACCCAATGGCTCGATTGCTTTGCTGATCCAGAACTGGCAAAATCTGTCTATATGCAAGCATTCCCGTTGGTTGACATCACGGTGATCCCAGATGAGGAGATTTTAAGCCACCGACGAGTTGCATTAATGGAATTGGTACAAAAGCATATTCGAACCCGCGATATGCTAGAATTTAGTCAGGAGATAGCTAGTTTATTAAATCAGTATGTAATACAGCCAGAGTTGTTTAAAGGATTAATGTATTATATTGTTGAGCGTGGGAATACTTCGGATGCAAAACAGTTTTTGCATCAGATTGCGGAAAAAGTGGATGATTATCGGGAGGTCGTTATGACTATTGCAGAACAGCTACGCCGTGAGGGTGAGCAAAAAGGTAAGATTGAGGGTATTCAAGAAGGAATCCAAAAAGGAATCCAAGAAGGTATTCAAAAAGGTATTCAAGAGGGTGAAAAACAAGCTGCAATGAAGATAGCTCGTCAGCTTCTTGAGAATGGTGTTGATAAAAATGTTATAAAAATGTCAACCGGTCTTTCAGATGCAGAGATGAAAAAGTTGTTTAAAAATTGATGTATGACGATAGATTACATTAATAGTAATGTGGTAGAAATGGTTTTCAATAAACCTCTTTGCAAGAAATTTTCCCTATTTTGATTTGATTGTAATGATGATAGATTTTTTGCGCGTAGTGATAACGATTTTCAATCGTCGAATTAGCATTACGCATCCCTGCATTATACATTCCGACTGCCAACCAGTGTTTGCCATAGGCCGCAAAATTTCGATTTAATATCATTGCCCCTAGATGAATATTCAAACAGGGATTAATTAATAAATTATTTTCCGTTAATGTGGGATATTCTTTTTTTATTGATTTAAATGTTTTGGTATTAATCTGCATGATACCTAAATCGAATGAACCATCTTTATTTTTGTTTTTTGCTTTTGGATTGAATTTTGATTCTTGCCAGGCGATAGCCCTTAAATAATCAGGATCGATTTGATAATACTTGCCTGCGCTGTCAAAACAATCAGCGGTTGCGGTTTTTGCAATAAGTGTGATGAATAAAAAATGTATTTTTTTCATTTTAGTTCATATTGAGTAGCAAATTGAAAGCGAATTTATTGCCTACAGAGATTTATTTATAATAAACAATTAAGCATATTGTCGCCCATAATTTGAAAATTTTTTTAACAGATATTACCTTAATTTTTTTCTAATTAGCCTCGCTAAATCGCTTTTTTCACTGCTAACTTACACACCACACGCAAAATGTATATTTTGTTTTAACTTCATGATATATAAATTATTTATTCAAAATAACCTAATTTATGTCTCTAATAGATAGATTCTTTATAGAATCTTATTGGCTTATTAAAAGCATCATTATGATTTTAAAACAAATTCATTAAAAAGATTCTTATAAGATTCTTTATGAAATCTTTTTAGATTCTTTTTTATTTTTAATTAATTGATTTTATTAATAAATAAATTAACCTGTTTCATTTTTATTCCAATAGATGCTATGTAGATTCTATAATCTAATGTATAATAGTGTAAAAGTTGATTCATAATAAAGGGTTGAGGAATTCTGCATGGATAAAACAAAAAATAAATACCGCTTATCATTACCTATTCCCGATTCAGTTTTGCAACAAATTGATCAGTTCGTAGCGGAAAAACGTGCGGATGGCGAACCAAACTCTACTTCTAATCGTACGGTTATTGCCATGGAGATGTTAAAAATTGGTTGTCTTGTAATGCAGAAAAGAAGGGATAATAAGGACAATGCAGAACCGAAAATTACATTAGATGATAAGTTAGCGCTTATCGCTAAATCGGTTTTAAAAATCGAATTTATGGAAAATCTTTTGTTTTATGCAACCAAGAAGGATCAAGAAAAAGCATCACAATATATGTCAGATGAAAATTATCAAAAGTACCTGGAAGAGATGGAATATAAACTCAGTTATTTTTTTAAAGAAAAATAAAATTACTGATTTCTTTTATTATTATTAAATTTTTTTGATAAAGTCCGTCTAATAACATTCATAATATCAATTATTACTCTTGATGCGAAAAAATTGTATTTTTAGTTTCCGATTCTTAATAAGAAAAAATCCATAAATTTTTATAAAAGAAGCTATAATTAACTAAATAATTTTTAATTATAAATGACAATATTAATTATAAAAAACAAAAGTGAATTGATTATGTTTTTCAAAAATATTCAAGCATTACGAGGAATAGCTGCTTTAATTGTTTTTTTTAGTCATCTTCTATGTACAAAAAACGAATTATCATCTCCATGGATTTTTCGTACTGTGAGTATTATTTGCCCAGCGGGAGTAGATATTTTTTTTGTACTGTCTGGTTTTATTGTGACATTATCAGCAATTAATTCGTCATCGAATTTTATGGATATAAAAAGTTCATTAATGTTTTTTTTAAGAAGAGTGATGAGAATTTATCCAGCATATCTAATTATACTTTTTCTCACATTTTTTATATCTCCACCGGTATGGTTGTCTCCTGATTGGTTACCTCATTATCCAGTTTATAGGCTTGCTACATTAACAACATCAATCAACTATAAAGTTATGGTTGCATGGACCTTGGCATTTGAAATGTTTTTTTATCTCGTTCTTTCGATTATTATATTTTTTGGTAAAAAGAAATTTAGCGTTATTTTATTTTCTTGGGTTTTTATTGAAATTATTTTAATTTCATATTTTAACTCAGTGGATAAAAGTTATGCAGAATGGGTACCATTAAATCCGCAGATTATTCAGTTTTGTACAGGTAGCCTAATGGCTTTATTTATTAAAAGCATTACATATCAATATGGCAGAACCATACTCTTCAGTGGTTTTTTTATCTTTATAATTATGTGTTATGTTAATATGAATCTGGGTAGCTGGAACGCATGGAACAGAACATTAACGTTAACATTACCTAGTGCCATGATTGTTTATGGTGCTATAGCAACTGATCTTGGTAAATCATTTTCGTTCGGAAAACAATTTATTTGGTTGGGTAATATTTCATTTTCAATGTATTTATGGCATCAACTTACATTTCAAACAATGCTTTATTTATTTGAAAAATATAATTTAATGGGAATAAATAATATTGTAATATTAACAGTATGGGCATCAATTGCTATTTTAATTGGTTTTTTATCATTTAATTTAATTGAAAAACAAGTAAATAATCTGATGAAAAATAAAGTAAAAATTATATCATCATTAAAAATAGCGTAATTAGTAAAAAGGACTCTTTATTTTCAGTGCGATAACATACTAACTTTCAATAGCTTCAATGGAATGAATTATTTTTGAATTTTGTTCAACAATTCTAAGAAGATATTGACCATATAAAGTTTTACTAATCATTTTTGCCTGAAAAATTACCTGTTCTATAGTCAACCATCCATTTTGGAATGCAATTTCTTCAAGACAAGCAATTTTAAGGCCTTGACGATTTTCAATAGTATGGACGAATTGAGCGCCTTCAATGAGGTTGTCGGGAGTTTCTAAGCATATCCATGTAAACCCACGTCCCAGTAATTCTACATTTAATTGACTCATATTGAGATATGCTTGATTAATTAAGTCTATTTTTACCTTACTCCTGGTAGTAGATTTTATTTCTCTTGCAATTTCAACAATACAGTTATCATAAAAGCAGATACCCGTCATAATCCAAGGTAATTTTGATTTTATTGACTCTTTTTCAATCGATAGCACTTTATAATTCTCATCAAATTCCACTGCTCCAAAACCATTACATTCGGTTGTTTGATGGATAAATATAGTTGCTCCTGTTTCTCTTCGAGAGATAATTTGAAGTCTTTTAATAAAATTGTGACCGTAATATATACTATCATCTAAGATCAATGCACAACGTTCTCCATTAATAAATTCTTCATTAATCAAAAATATCTGAGCTATATCATCAGTATTAGATTGATTTTGATAACTCAGGTTAATACCTAAATGATGACCATTACTAAGTAATTTTTTAAAAGCGGATATATTTTTATGGTCAGTAATAATTAGAATATCCCTAATTTTTGCTAACATAAGTACAGCGATAGAATGATAAATTATTGGTTTATCATAAATAGGCAATAACTGCTTGGATATACTATTAGTAACCAGATGTAGCAACGAAGTCGAATTATTAGCAATAATAATCCCTTTCATTATTTTTTCCTATAAAATTAATAATATTCATTTTATTGTGAGATAGAATAAATATATTAAGTTATAAATTAAAATTTAGCCAGAATATTATTATTTTATACGATTAATTGTTTTTTTATGCTTTTTATAACTAATGAAACTTTAATATGATTTATAATAAACAACAGTAATATGATGTTATTTTATAATGAAAAAATAATAATTAATCATGTTCAGAATAATATAAATATGACTTGTTTTTAATTTTCTAGTAAAGTTTTAGCCATTTGGATATAAAATGTCTTATTTTTTTTATCAATGGATCACACAATTTAGCTGTAAATAAACTGAAAATAACAATTATAATGTAAAAAAAGATTATCTCTCCGAAGTTGAGCGCGTAAAAATTTATTTTATGAAAAAGGAAAAATAATATTTGGTGATGAAAAAGAAAGGCGGTAAAACAATACTTAGAAATAAAATTTATTAATTCTTTTATTAAAGAGATATTATCAAATGGTTGAGAAATAAAAACAAGAATACTAAAAGTAGAACAACCGAAAAACAATATATAAAATAAAAATGAAAGTTTATCTTGCAAGAAAGTAATCATAATATAAATTATTATCACACCAAAAATAAATAACAATCGATGTATTTTTTTTGTTTTTGAAAAATAATATCCATATAAAATCCCAAAGAAAAATTCAGGAAGTCTCATAATTGGATTACAGACAATGGGAACCTGGAAAGTGTTATTATAATTTACTGAAAGTGATAAAACAATAACAATCAGGGTAATAAATGTTGATTTTGGATATTTTATTGCTAACAAAAATAAAATAGGAAAAAACAAATATGTCAGTAACATAAAACCAGTATACCACTCACCAATAAGATAATAATTTGACATCTTATAAAGAAAATAACCATCTAATCCAATAATACTAAGTATAAATTTCCAATGATTTCCATCACCAACAAAACCGCTATTTGTAATAAAAAAGAATATAGCAACAATAATGTAAGCAGTCCAAAAAGCTGGATAGATTGAAAGTATACGATGTTTAAAAAAACGCATAATATTTAATTTATCATCACTACTTACTGCTAAAGAAAATCCGGAAATAATAATAAATAAAGAAATTGCAATGTCACTTATTGAATAACCCGCATAACTTAACTCACTAATTGCACGATCTCCTTGATAATTAGTGAAAATTTCATAATTAAAATGAGAAAAAACAATAGCTAAAAATGAAATAACTCGAATAAAATCTATATAAAATAGTCTATTTTTTTTATGTTTGATACTCAAAATATTTTCTCTTTTGTTATAAAATTTGGAATATAATTTAATATCTAGCCAGTGAATTTTTTATAATACATATATATTATACTCTTAACATGATATATGAAATTTTTGCTGAATAATTTTCGGTTATCACTTTGGCAAAAATGAACGGCTTTAATTTCTGGGATATAAAAAAGTTTATAACCTTTTTTTCTTGCTCTAAAACATAAATCTATATCTTCGCAATACATAAAAAATTTCTCATCAAATCCGCCTAATGATTCAAATACGTAACGTTTTATTCCTAAAAATGAACCAGCACACCAATCAATACTTTTATGCACATTGATATTAGAACGATCAATAATACTGGGATTAAAATGGAAAAAATAAGATGTAAAAAAATCAAGTATATTTGGAAAATTTCTTACAAATGGATCTCTGATAGACATTTTTTCATCTTTAAATAAATCAATTGTAAAAAGATCATAGTTGAATTTTTCAAGAATACTTGATAACTGATTAATTTTTTTGTATTCAATCAATATGTCTGGGTTTATAAAAAGATAATAGTCATCACTATCAACATAAAACATTTTATTTATAGAAGAAGTAGCAATGTTATTATTTTTAGCAAAACCAGAGCAAATATCAGAAGATAAATAGTTAATATTATTTTTTCTGCAAAAATATTCTAATTTTTTATTATTTACATTATCTTTAACATGCAGTTTGAAAACTTTCCCTTGATGAATATGTAAATTATCCATCAATGAGATTATGAATTTTTCACTATTATGATTTACGGTGATAATATGTATCATTAATTTTTATTAAAGCGTCACGCAATGAATAATAATAAAATTTTATATATTCTTTGTTTTTTGTCAAAAAATAAAGAATGATTTGATGAACAAAAGAAAAAAAAATTTCCCTTATTGCAACAAGCTTTGGAATATGTGGTAGCATTAATAAGTAAAATCCATTTCTGACTCTGTAATAACGACGGCTAGGGGAATGGATAGGTAGAATAAAATCACAAATAGAAATATATGAATCACCAATTTCATGGTTTATAATCACATTTGGTGTCACGAAGATACTATATCCTTTTGTGAGATTACGTAAACACCATTCAGTGTCGACATAATCAATAAATAGCTCTTCGTTCATTAAACCAACTTTGGCTATAATTTCATTATTAATTAAACTACCTGAAGCAATAACGCATGAAACAGAGAATGGAATTTTACTATTAATGTTTGGATGTATTTTTTTTCTAAATCCATGTTTTGATAGCCTTAAAAAGGGATAAAAATGCCCATTTCTAATATCTTTAATTACTGGAGCTAATATCCCTAAAGAGCAATTTTTATTGATTGTTAAAAAATCTATTAGCATTTTTTGGACAAAGTCATCAGGAATTACACTATCTTGGTCAAATAGTAAACTAAAATGGCTTCTTGCTTTAATTCCATAGCGAATTCCGATATTTTGTGCAGAGGCAATACCCATATTTTGTTTTAGTCTAATTATCTTTATATTATTATAACAAATTGTGATTGATAAAATAGAATCAATGTTTGTACTTGCATTATCTACAATAACAATTTTAAAAACCTGATTTTGCAGTTTTCTGATTAACTTATCAAAATTATATATAATTGGATTATGAGTAACAATGATAGCTGCTACATTAGCTAATTTAGTATCAACTATATTAATCATTTTTATTAAATGCTTCCATAATCTGTTTAATTTTAAAATTATTTCCCCAAATAGCAGGTGAATCATAATTGCGCTTTGGAAACGCATTATATTCCGGTTTTATGTTAAGATTATGCTTTTTAATAAAATTTTCTACGGCATTGCGCAAACTAATAGGAGTACCGCTGCAACAATTAATTATACCAATTTCAAAGTCTTGTATAATAGCTTTAGATATTTGTTTGGAAAGATCATCAATGTGGATAAAGTCATACAACATTTCACCACTATTTAATGGAAAACTATGCTTACCCTCAGCGTTTGATTTTAATATTTTAGAAAAAATAGAATTATTTAAATGATCAGCACCTGTAATATAATATAAACGTAACCATTTTAATAAAACATTATTTTTAACAGCTTCATAAAGAGCAATCTGCCGAAGAAAATTTTTTGCGATACCATATGGGTTGACAGGATTGCAAGGAGTATTCTCATCAACTTCACCAACATAATAACCGATTTCATGCATAGTACCAGCAATGGAAATATCTTTAATCCCTATTTTCATCAATTTGGTTATAAAATTAACATGTCCCATAATGTTTTTGAAATGATTACAATCATGATGATTGAATCCAGATTGCCATGCGAAGTGAACAATCTTATCTACTCCTTGTAATGATGTTTTTAATTCTTTAGTTGTTGCATTAAGAATATCCATTGCAACAATATTATTATTACAATATATATTGTCATCTCTCAATGGATGAACCAATTTCAAAACGTCGTGACCTTCTTTTTCAAGACAATCAACCACATGTCGACCGATGTAACCACGTGATCCAGTAATTGCTATTTTACTCACTTCAACACACTCCATTTATATAGGATTTTATAAATTTTTAGTGCTGGTCTATAAGGGTAAGCTAAAAAATGGCCTAAAAGCGGATGTTTATGTTTAATTCTTTCCTTCAAAAGAAAGATAAAAACTCTAAAACTTCCATGGAGAGAAATATTTTTGTTGCTTATAAGATTTTGATATTGTTCAAATACATCACCATTATATAATTGAGACATAATAGAAATCATTTTTGTCTCTAAATGAACATAATTTTTCTCAGCGGATTCGGTATTCATCGCACAAAATGTTTCATAGCCTGCATCTGCACTTGCGTAAGCAATCAAGCGTTCTAAAACGTGAGCAAGCCCACCATCGTTGTGATCTGGCTCTTCATTAAAATCTGTCCATTTAAACTCATACATAAATATTTTTCTTAATGCTTCGGGTTTAAACCAAAACATAGTGCCATAAGCTGCAATTGGAGTATTATCATCAAACGGAGTACTAATATTAAGTTTGTTCGCCCAATATTGAGCAGGCAGCTTATTTGTAAACCATGCATGCCCTAAAGTTGGATATCCTATGTGTACAACTGGGGGAATTACAATTCCGGCATTTTCTTTTTTCATAAAATAAAGAAGATCAATTATATAAGAAGAACTAGCTAATAAATTATCCAACAAATGTTCTTTAAAATGTAAGGCTATATTTTCTTTATTTTGAGGGGATTTTTTGGAGTGTAATCGACAGATAAAATCATAATGATTATCAATACATATATCTCTAAATGTAATAAATAATGATGACATATCACGTCCCCGATTTTGTTCAACAACCCTAATGCTTTTTTTTAAAAAAGGATAATCGATAGTAATAAATTCTTTAAGAATTTTTTTATTATTATAATTTGAAGTTGAAATATAAAGATCAAAATTAATAGGAATTCTATCTAAATATAATTTTAACTCATGCCACATATCTGTATAGTGTAAATGTATAATTACAGCTATTTTTTTGTTGTTAAGATATCTCAATTTATTTTTATTAATAACATTATTTATTGGAAATATCTTCAACATTTCCTGGTTTGCGTATAAAGTACGAGGTTTTACCGTCCTAAGCAGATTACTTTTGATCAGATTGAAATCATAATCTGAATTTTGTTTGATAATATTTCTAACCTTATTAAGACTAATCGCATTTTTATCTAACCAAAGGGGCTCATGGAAGAAAGGTCTACGCTTAAGAATTGGAGATCTATTCTCTAACGTTTTGTCAATTTCGTTAAAAAGAGGATATTCTGTTTTATAATCCTCTAAAGGTAAATAACATTCATAAGAATAACCTAGATTGTTAAAATGATAAGTAAAGCGAGATTCGTGTATGAGAATTGAATCAGTGTATGATTTTATCTCTGGCATTTCTTCCCAATATTGTTGGAATTCCAAAGATGAAAACATTTTATTTCTAACAGCGATAAAATGTGATTGAATATGACGATGAAGAGAGCCATATCCAGTAAATGGATTTGGGATCACTTCAGCATGTTCGCTAATTCCCCAAAAGTCACACTGTCTAGATTCCATGTCATTGAATAGCTCTCTAAAAGAAAATATTGGACCAAAAAAAGTGTAATTCAATAGGATTAATTCATCATAATTTTTTGTTAATTTATTAAAACCAATAGATTCCAATCCATCTTTGTAACCCCAAACATCAAAACCCATATTCTCTCGAAAGAGTAAATCAACTCCAAGATTTTCAAGTTTTAATTGACTATTTTTTGTCAAAGGTGTATTACAAATTACAATAATTTTTTGAACATGTTTATTTAGTTTATTTAGTTTATAAGGGATATAATCGTCAACAACGCCATTTTCATCATAAAATAAATAAAAAGCAATTCTATGCATTTATTGCCCTTACTATTGATTTAAATATCTTTCTATAATTTGCTTTGGGTTACCATCTGCAACAATACAGCCATGTTCAATCCAAATTACTCTATTGCATAATTCAAGAAGAAGTTCCATTTGATGAGAAACAAAGACTATTATATTTGCATTCTCAATCATGGTTTTTATTCTTGTTTGAGCTTTCTTTATAAAATTAAGATCTCCACCTGCAAAAAGTTCATCTAAAATTAAAATATCAGGTTTAATAGAAGTAGCGATAGAAAACGCTAATTTCATATACATACCTGTCGAATAATGCTTTATCGGCATATCAATGAATTGAGTTAGCTCGGAAAATTCGATAATTTCATTTTCAATATTTTTAATTTGTTGTTTAGTGTAACCAAGGATAGTACCATTTAGATAAATATTCTCTCGACCACTAAGCTCATTATTAAATCCCGCTCCAATTTCTAATAATGGAGCAATTTTTCCATTCACTTTGATAGTGCCTGTAGTTGGAGAATATATTTTACTTAATATTTTTAGTAAAGAGCTTTTCCCCGCTCCATTAAAACCTATTATACCTAACCTATCTCCTTGTATTATATGTAAATTAATATTAATTAATGCAGAAAATATTTCTTGTGTTTGACGATTTTTTTTTGATAAAAAATCGATAAAAAATTCCTTGATAGTTAATTTTTTATTATAAGCTATAAAATCAAGCCCTACATTTTGCAAAATGATTTCGGAAGTCATAGTTATAACCTAAAAATAACTTTTTTATCATTAGAACGAAAAAAATAAATACCTGACATTATGCTAACTAATGAAAGGAATGAACAAATTAGTATAGAATTTACTTTCGGTAATTTATGTAAATAGATTGGATCACGAAATAATTCAATGAAAAATGACATAGGATTCCAGTCAAATATATAGTGAAATTCTATTGGTATAATGTTTATTGGATATATTATAGGTGTGGCAAAATATAATATTTGCAATAATGTTCCTATTAAATGCTGAACATCCCGATAATATACTGTGGCAATAGATAATATTAATGCTAATCCTAGCGAAAAGGTAATCAATACTAAAAATGCGACAGGCAAGAATAATAGTACTATAGAAATTTTTACACCTATAAATAAGGTAATAATAAAAAGACATACTGTACTTAATAGAGAATCTATTAGCGTTGAGATAATAATTGATATGATAAATAACTGTTTTGGTAAATATATTTTTTTAAATAAAGATTCATTTGTAATTAATGCGATACATCCTTGGCTTAATGAAGTTGAGAAGATAGACCAAGGAATCATTCCTGAAAACAAAAAAATCGCATAATCATTGATCTGAAATTTCATTACCAATGAAAAAACAACTGTAATAACAATCATATTCAATAACGGATTTAACAATGTCCAAAAAAAACCAAAAATTGTTCTCCGATATCGAATTGTAATTTGTTGGTAGATCAATTGCATCAATACTTGATGATAATAAATTATTTCATTAATAAAAATAATCATATATTCTCATTTAAAATTCATTAGTTTATCGATGGAGTGAGTAATACCATACAAAAAATTTGATCTCTTATATCCGTACCTTTCTAGCTTATTACAACTCAATGCACTAAAGGACGGTCTGATAGTAGAAAACTTATAATCTTTAGAATCAATTTTCATTATTAAAGATTTGTCAGCGCCCATCAAATGTGCTATTTCGCAGGCAAAGTCATACCAACTAATAACTTTATCCCCGCAGAAATGATATAGCCCAGGCGAAATAGTATTATTTTTAATAATTGCAATAATGAGGTCTGCTATATGTGGAGCATAAGTTGGGCATCCAATTTGATCTCCAACTATATGAATGTTTTTTTTCTTAAGAAGTAGATTATATATAGACTTAAGAAAATTTTTACCATATTCACTGTAAATCCATGAGGTTCTGATAATATATGAATTTACGTTATTTTCAGTAATAAATAATTCTCCAGCTAGCTTTGTTGAACCATATATATTCAATGGTTGAGGTTTATCAATTTCTTTATAGGCAGATTTAGTTTTACCATCAAAAACATAGTCTGTTGAAATATGAATTAACTTTGAACCATATTTTTGTGCAGCACAAGCAATATATTTGACACCAAAATAATTGACTAACTTTGAGCTTTCAATATCTTTTTCAGCGGCGTCGACAGAAGTAAATGCCGCAGTGTTAATAATGATATCAGGCTTAAATGAACAAATTACCTCATAAACATGTCTTTTTATTGATATATCCAATATAACTTTATCTGTAGATAAAATTACCCAATCAGAGGGAAATACTCTGTTAAGACTTTGACCCAATTGACCTTTTCCTCCAGTTAATAATACTTTCATTTCAATAACTTCAACAAAGAGACACCATTCCTATCTTTTGGTGATAATAAAGGTGTATCGATAGGCCATTTAATCCCCACTGTTACATCATCCCATAATAAGCACCCTTCGTGTTCAGGATAGTAATAATCTGTACATTTGTATTCAAAGTCAGCGATATCAGAAAGTACGCAGAAACCATGAGCTAATCCTGGAGGGATCCATAATTGATTTTTCTTTTTTGAAGATAAAAAAACTCCTACCCATTTGCCAAATGTCATGGATTTTGGCCGAATATCGACAGCAACATCAAACACTGTACCATTAACTACACGAACTAATTTACCCTGAGGGTTTTTCTTTTGAAAATGTAGTCCACGTAACACACCTTTCGTTGAGCGTGAATAATTATCCTGAACAAAATCAAAATTAATATTGAGTAATTGTTGGTAACGTGTTTTTTTGTATGTTTCTAGAAAAAAACCACGTTTATCAGTATATACAGAGGGTTCTATAATTTTTACATCTGCAATAATTGTATCGATTATTTTCACGACCAATATCCTATTACAAAAAATTACATAATTATTTTTATTTTGTTAAAAATTATTTTAATAATCGTTAATTATTGATTGTTTGTTATGAACAATAGTATCTAACTGAAATATTGCAAATTATATTAGTTAATTTTGTTATTGATATAATTTTTGGCTTTAAAGTGACCATTAAGGGGTCAGTTTGGATATCGAAAATTATTGTACGTTAAGGCTACTTTTTAATCAGACTCAACGTCTTTATAGAAGGCCTGAATGCGACAAACCTGGGAAGTACTGTAGCCTGTCGCGTCTGCCGTTTCGCGGACGCTGAGTTTTTTTACCTGCCGGTAGTACATCACTTTCTGATGCCGTTCCCGATCTGCCTGCTTTCCCCGGTATCTATCCAACGTATGTGCCCGTTCAATTCCCTGTTTTTGTCGCTGGAGGCGACTCAGCCAGTCCTTATGTGACATTGCAGCCATCAGGTCGATTAGCATGTTATTGATAGCAGTTATTACTGCGCGGGTGATCGGGTCAACCTGCGAAGAATCTTTATCTGACAGCGACTGCCATGATGTGGGCACATCAAGACTAATAATCCGCAGCTCGTGTTGTTCTATCTGCTTTTTCAGCGTCATCCAGTCGCTGTTGCTCAGACGGGTCAGACGGTCTATCTGTTCGACCAGCAAGATATCATTGTGGTGACTGTCCATCAGTAAGCGTCCCAGCTCCGGGCGGTCAAGTTTTGTGCCGCTGATATTCTCCCGGTAGTAGCTGGCGATTTTATGTCCCCGTTCCTGGACGAACTGCTCCAACATCTCTTTTGCCCGATCGGCGAACTGATCTTTCGTCGATGCTCTTAAATAAGCTCTGATAAACATTTTTTTACCACATTATCGCATTTAGATTATTGCATTTATTCTATCGCATTTAGGTTATTTCATTAGTGGAGTGTCGTCACGTTTTGGTTATAGCGCTAGGGTGTACCCTTATGCGATAAGCATTTTTGTTAAAAATACCGCACCGAATAATTTATGAGGGAAACTATATGGCACGGAGGCTAATTCTTTCTCTGTCGGAAAGAGAATCATTACTGGCATTACCGGACAATGAGTTAACGCTGACACGAATGGCGTATTTCAGTGAGCAGGATCTGGCATTTATTAATGCTCACCGTAAACCTGCCAGCCGTTTTGGTTTTGCTGTTCTTCTTTGCTATCTGGGGTAGCCTCAGAATTCGGAAAATATAGCACGCTAAGCCTATTTAGAGGCGGGGATCCATCTATACAGTGTCGGAATAGATACTCCTAAGTTATTTGCGACATCTTTTGGGGGGACTCCATTAGCCAGCAATTGCTTTGCTGAGGATATTTTGCTCTCGGTCATTTTGGGTTTACGACCACCTTTCCGGCCTCGTAAACGTGCAGCTTCTAGTCCAGCTTTGGTTCGCTCTGCTATTAGATCTCGCTCCATCTCAGCAAGACTAGCCATCACATGGAAAAAGAATCTACCGGAAGATGTCCCAGTATCTATTGAGTCTGTGAGGCTTTTAAACTGAACTCCCCGTTGCTGTAATTTATCGATTAGCTCTACTAGCTGTTTTACAGAACGCCCAAGCCTATCTAGTTTCCATACAACTAAAGTGTCTCCATCTCTCAACATTTCCAATGTTTTGTCTAAACCTGGCCTGTTTGCTCGGGTACCACTTATTTGATCTTCAAAGATTTTCTGACAGCCATGTTTTACTAATGAATCTTTTTGCAACTCTAAATTTTGTTCTTCTGTAGATACCCTTGCATATCCAATTAACACTGTAATTCTTCTCCGTAATTCCATTGCATGACAGGATTTTTATGAACAATTGACTCTCGAAACTCATTGAAATGGTAGTAAATTGAGAATAATGTTTCAAGAATGGTTTTTGAGAACAGTAACGTATTGATATTGCGTACAGTCGAAGGACAACAAAAGACATTCTCGCAAACCTTCGTTTTCAAGAAAAAGGAAACTGTATGCCTCGCCGTTCAATCCTTTCTACCGCCGAGCGCGAAAGCTTGCTGGCGTTGCCTGATAACAAGGATGAGTTGATCCGTCACTACACGTTTAGCGAAACTGACCTATCCATCATCCGACAGCGTCGAGGAGCAGCCAATCGCCTGGGGTTCGCGGTGCAACTCTGCTATCTGCGCTTTCCCGGCATCGTCCTTGGTATCGATGAGCGGCCATTTCCGCCCTTATTAAAATTGGTTGCCGACCAGCTTGAGGTTAGTATCGAAAGTTGGGACGAGTATGGGCAGCGGGAGCGAACACGGCGCGAACATCTGGTTGAATTGCAAACAATGTTCGGTTTTCAGCTATTCAACATGAACTACTACCGGCAGGCCGTCCATGCCATGACTGAGCTGGCTATGCAAACCGACAAGGGCATTGTGATGGTGAACGCATTAATTGATTATCTGCGGCAGCGATCAATTATTTTGCCAGCCATCAATGCTGTTGAGAGGGCTTGTGCTGAAGGACTTACCCATGCCAATCGACGTATCTACGATACCTTAGCCAAATCGTTGTCAGACTCGCACCGTCTTCGTCTCGACGATCTGCTCAAACTGCGGGATAACAGTAAAACTACTACTCTGGCTTGGCTCCGTTTATCACCAGTAAAACCTAATTCACGGCACATGCTGGAACATATCGAACGACTCAAGGTATGGCAGGCACTCGATCTGCCTATTGGTGTCGAACGGCTGATCCATCAAAACCGATTACTGAAGATTGCCCGTGAGGAGGACAGATGACCCCGCAGACTTGGCCAAGTTCAAGCCCCAACGTCGCTATGCGACATTGGTTGCGCTAGCCATTGAGGGGATGGCCACCGTCATCGATGAAATTATTGACCTTCATGATCGTATCCTGGGTAAGCTGTTCAATGATGCCAAGAAGCGACATCAGAAACAGTTCCAAGCATCAGGAAAGGCAATTAATGCCAAGGTGCGATTATTCGGCCGTATAGGCCAAGCATTGCTCGAAGCCAAGCAGGCCGGCAATGATCCGTTTACTGCTATTGAGACAGTCATATCCTGGGAAGCCTTTGCAAAAAGCGTGACAGAGGCACAATCGCTCGCGCAGCCAGAAGAATTCGATTTCCTGCATCGTCTCGGGGAGGGATACACCACACTGACCGTTACGCTCCAGCCTTCCTCACTGTGCTCAAGTTGAGGGCCGCGCCCACTGCCAAAGATGTATTGGAGGCTATCGATGTGCTGCGTAGTATGAACAAGAATAATGCCCGCAAAGTCCCTTGCAATGCGCCAACGGGGTTCATCAAGCCTCGCTGGCAGAAGTTGGTGATAACCGACGTCGGCATCGATCGACGTTACTACGAGCTATGCGTGCTATCGGAGATGAAGAACGCATTGCGTTCCGGTGACATCTGGGTGCAGGGATCTCGCCAGTTCAAGGATTTTGAGGACTACCTTGTTCCTCCCGATAAATTTGCTGGCCTCAAAGAGGCAGGAGAATTGCCGCTGGGCATAACTACCGACTGTGATCAGTATCTGAATGAGCGGCTGATGCGTTTGGAAACGCAGCTTGCTGCTGTCAATCGCCTGGCGAAAGCAAATGAACTGCCGGATGCCATCATCACAGCCTCTGGCCTAAAGATCACTCCGTTGGATGCAGCGGTACCCACTCACGCGCAGCTCTTTATCGATCAAGCCGCTAGAACCCTACCACATGTCAAGATCACTGAGTTGCTGCTTGAAGTCGATGAATGGACTGGTTTTACACGGCATTTCACACACTTGAAATCGGGTGTTCTGGCTAAGGACAAGAATTTGTTGCTGACGACAATCCTTGCCGACGCGATCAATCTGGGGCTGAGTAAGATGGCTGAATCGTGTCTGGGCACCACCTATGCCAAACTTGCTTGGCTGCAAGCCTGGCATATCCGAGACGAAACGTATGGCGCAGCCTTGTCCGAGTTAGTCAATGCACAATACCAACATCCGTTTGCCGAGCATTGGGGTGATGGTTCCACGTCTTCATCTGACGGTCAAAATTTCCGCACTGGCAACAAGGCGGAGAGCACGGGACACATCAATCCCAAATATGGCAGTAGTCCAGGACGGACCTTCTACACTCACATTTCTGATCAGTACACGCCATTTCATACAAAAGTGGTCAATGTCGGTGTACGTGACTCAACCTACGTACTTGACGGTTTGCTTTATCATGAATCAGATCTTCGAATCGAAGAGCACTACACCGACACGGCAGGATTTACCGATCACGTTTTCGCGTTGATGCACCTATTGGGATTTCGCTTTGCCCGCGCATACGTGACCTTGGAGAGACCAAGCTCTACATTACAAAGCGAGATGTCACCTATGAGGGATTGAAATCAATGATTGGCGGAACACTCAACATCAAGCTCATCCGCTCCTATTGGGATGAAATTTTGCGGTTGGCGACCTCTATAAAGCAAGGCACGGTCACGGCCTCCTGATGTTAAGGAAGCTTAGCAGCTACCCACGCCAAAATGGTCTGGCACTCGCCCTACGCGAGCTGGGACGTATCGAGCGCACGCTGTTCATTTTGGATTGGTTACAAAGTGTTGATCTCCGTCGCCGCGTACACGCAGGATTGAATAAAGGGGAGGCTCGTAATGCCTTAACTCGAGCTGTGTTTTTCAATCGTCTGGGGAAATCCGAGACCGCAGTTTTGAGCAACAGCGTTATCGAGCAAGTGGTCTTAACCTGGTGACTGCCGCCATCGTACTATGGAACACAGTTTATCTGGAAAGTGTGGTGAATGGATTACGTGCCAAAGGACATATCGTTGATGATGCGTTATTACAATACCTATCGCCGCTGGGTTGGGAGCACATCAACCTGACAGGGGATTACCTGTGGCGTAGCAATACCAAGATCGGCTTAGGTAAGTTTAGGCCGCTACGACCACTGCAATCTGCTTAGCGTGCTATATTTTCCGAATTCTGTGGCTACCCCAATATGGAATTCAGTGGGAATTTGAGCAGGGTCATTCTGATATAGGTGAATAGGTTTTTATAATTTTAAAATAGCAAGCCTCCATTATTTATTTTTTATATCTTAATGGAGGCTTAATTATATAAAAAGTAATTTATTATTATTTTTTAAATTTCTTCTTCACTTATGGCGATTTTAGCATATTCATTTTTAATTCGATTTCTAATAAATATAGAGTTTTTACACAAAGTTGGAAATTTATTTTTATTATTGATAATGCAGTGTAAAACTGTTTCTTGATCTTCTTTTGCCCAACTGGAAAAGTTAAATTTTTGTTTATCAAGCCAATCTATTAGTGTTTCATCGTTTAACGCTGCATTAAATAGGTTGGCAATACTGCGATGATCTTCTTTTTCAATTTCTTTAAAGGTTAGTTCTGTGTGAAAATAATGAATGATATTAATGCGATTATTTTGTGCTGTTTGCCTCTCTAAAAGAACATCATGAAGTTCATCTAAAATTTCGCGGCGTTGTACGTCCTCCAAACATGACCATAAAAAATGAATATTTTTGATGTTATTTATAGTTTCTTCTGACCCATATCTAAATAAGTTTGCAAATATTATTGTATTGATATCCATATGAATAAAATGTTCTATATCAATCATATGTTGCAAAATATATCGCCTATTACTATTTATCTCTTTTAAGGCAAATTGTAATCTTTCCTCGTTGTTAAAAATATCCTGAGCCAAGATATATAATTTATTATTGATCTCTGGTAATTCGTTTAGTGCGAGAAGATCAGTTAGAAAAACCTTATCTAGATCTCGTATATGTTCTGATCTTAATTGATCTAATAATAATTTTTCTTGTTTTTTTACTAGTGTCATTGGTTTGGAATTGGGTACTTTTTGTTTAATCAAATCATAATAATTACTAACATATTTAATAATAGATATATTATCTACATTACAATCATTAATAATTTTACATACAGCATTTTCTATGTAGGGTAAAATAGAGTCATTGGATAATTCATTAATAACATTATCTAATGATAGTGAATAACGAAGATAAAATTCCATAAATATAATAAATTCTTTATTATTGATATATTCATTATATTGTTCTAAGTATGAAAAATCCCTGACCTTTATCATGTGTGTAATAGCTTGAGCAGCAAATTCAGTTGAAAATTGTTTTTCTGCATTTATTTTATTTTTATAATATTGATAATGATTTGATTTATCCCATTCAGGATTTAAGATTACCTTTCTAAAACCAAATTTATTATTGTTGATTTCATCATTTCTTAACATTGATAGAGTGTTGTTATTTTGATTATGTACCTCTTCATTGTCAATGATATCCCTAACAATAGTATTGGAAAGTTTAATATGTCTGATAACGTTAGGATTGAAAAGATCGCCTTCTTCATTATTGAGAATACAAAGAAGCATTTTTTTTATGTTGTCATTCGTAAGTTTAAGGCTATTAATATTAAGGTTAGAAAGCTCATCTTCATAAGGAAAAAGAAAATTTGCATAGATTTCTCCATTTATTTTATTTTTAATTAATCCTAATAGGTTTTTATTAAAAATTTGAGAATAATCATTAGCATCTTTTAATAATTCAATAATAACCTCATCATCATATTTGTCAGTAATCTGAAGTTTATCAAGTTCATCAATAATGAAATTTTTTTGTCGTTCTAAAAAAGGTTCTTGTTCTATTCTCCCAGAATTTAATAAATGTAATAAACTTTGATTCAGATCTCTATCTGAAGGTTCTTTTGTTAAGATTGCAAAATTAGCGTTAAACATATCGACTAGTATGGCAATTTCATTTTTTATCAAATCTAATGTATTTTCTTTTAATTCCGAAATCGCTATTAAAGCGTTGCGTATTTCTATTTTCTGCATAATACGTCGCCAAGCATGGCTGAATCCCCACCAGGTTATTAGTTCTTCTAATTGCGTAGTGTTATTTGTATTAATAGCTTCTACAAGTGGGTTATCTAAAAGTTCACTTCTAGCTAATTCAATATCAGTTTGATAATGAATACTCATGAAAAACTCATTCCAACGGCGAGTATCATTATTAAAAATTCGTGAGAGTTGTTTGATAGTTAATTGTATTTTTGTATTAAGTTTATCTTTGTCTTCTTCTGTTTCTTTTTTGGGAGTACGAAGTAATATTTTAATATCATGATCAGAGTATTTTACAACGAGAATGTATAATGCAAAAAGAATATATCGGTGTTTTTCTAATGCTGTGATAGTTAGGTTAAGAATATAAATATCGTTAACAAATTTTTTCATTAATCGCGGTGTTATATATGGATATTCAATCGGTTTCCATAACTCCAGTAGTTGAGAGACTTCTTTACAAGAGTAGATATCTGATGGATCCACTGTTTCTTTCCAAAGTTGTTGAAAAGCTTCCTGCCAACCAGCAGTGATTAATGGTGGTGTTATAAAAGTGATTGGGATACGCTTTACAATGAATTCTCTTCCATTATGTCCATCTACAGCAAGAGATGCGGTAACTTGTTTCGCGGAGTAAGGTACAATAATTTTAAAATGCTTGTGCGTTGTATTTGCAATTAGCTCTATGTCGCTCCAAAGTTCTTTGACTTTATCTGAGCTAACGCGATCTAAATTATCAATAATGAGAATTATACGAATATCTTCTAGGATAGTCCCTTTTGAAGTAAATCCTTTAAGAGCTTCCGTTAGTTCAATCGTACCGACCTCTTTATTTACTAACCAAGTTTCCTCAATTCTGTCTATGCTATTTCGTTTAAAAAGATCTCCAACAGAAGGAATTTTATTTTTTTTTCGAGAATATGGCAGTAGAAGATAGAGTAGTAGAATAACAGGTGATATTACACAAAGGATTTCAATAGCTATTATCCAAAAACTTGCATGATTCTTTAATATAAGGTTATTTAAATCTACTAGTAGAGGACGAAATATTTGAAGACTTAAGAAAGAAAAGATAATAAATGTTATTGTCCACCAACTGATTCTACTATTCACTTTTTTATCATATTTTACAATATTACCTAAGGCTTGATTCTTGAATTTATCTAATTTTGTTTGGTCGACGTTTTTTTGCTTACTTATTCCTTCATGAATAACTTCTATTAAAGCTTTTTTAGTCGAACCATGCTGGTAAAGCTCCGCATCGAAATCAATAAAAATAAATTTACTATCGAGTTCTTTTTTCAGGAGTTTAAGTATCGTTGATTTTCCTGAGCCAAGCTCCCCTTCTAACCCAACGATATCAATATCTTGTTGTTCTACTATTTCAGCCATTTTCTCGGCGACCTTTTTATGGCTGTTACCTCGAAATATATCATTTTCAGCGGGAGACTCAGTCTGCAATTTGAGAGACATACAATACCCTTTTACTAATATTTTATTGATTCGGTAATAAGTTAAATGATCATATTAAAAAATAATTTATTATTAAATTAGCGACATATTATTACACTATTTGAGTAACAAAAGATAATTATTCTGTTAGTTTGACAAAATCAAAATTTAGTTACAACATGAATTATCTCATAATAAAACAATGATACCCCTTTAACTCCTTCAACAAGCGATAAGGGGTCGCCTCAGAAAACGGAAAATAAAGCACGCTAAGCAAGTTGATATGAGCCCAAGTCATGGGAACATGCGCTGCTATCGCTCGGATTAGGTTTTCTCTGACCTCGGTGTCCGTTGCCTTTTCGAGTTGGCGTGCAAGATAAAGATAGTTCCAGCAGATGATGCTGTTCTTGATGAGCCGATTAGGGCTCCGTTTAGGAAACGGAAATATTGTACGTTAAGACTACTTTTTAATCAGACACCACTTCTTTATAAAGAGTTTGAATACGGCAAACCTGCGAAGCACTGTAGCCTGTTGCTTCTGCTGTTTCTCGGATGCTGAGTTTTTTCACCTGACGGTAGTATATTACTTTTTGGTGCCGTTTCTGATCAGCTTGTTTCCCTCGATATTTACCCAGCATATGCGCGCGCTTAATTCCCTGTTTTTGTCGTTTTCGGCGACTCAGCCAGTCCTTATGTGACATGGCTGCCATCAGGTCGATAAGCATATTGTTGATGGCAGTTATCACCGCGCGGGTGATCGGTTCAGTCTGCGAAGGTTCTCTATCTGGCAGCGCTTGCCACGAGGTGACAATCCGTAATTCATGTTGCTCAATTTGTTTTTTCAGCGTCATCCAGTCACTATTGCTTAATCGAGTCAATCGGTCTATTTGCTCAACCAGTAAAATATCATTACGGTGACTTTCCATTAGTAAACGTCCCAACTCTAAACGGTCGAGTTTTGTACCGCTGATATTCTCCCGGTAGTAGCTGGCTACTTTATGCCCTCGTTCCTGAACGAACTGCTCCAGCATCTCTTTGCCCTATCGGCAAATTGATCTTCCGTTGATGCCCTCAAATAAGCTCGAATGAACATTTTCTCTCCGCGCTATCGCATTTAAGTTATTGTATTTATTATACCGCATATAAATTATATCATTACTAGTAGAACGTCACATTTTCATTTTTGCGCTAGTAAGGCCTATTCAAAAATCAGCGTAAAGCTCATAAAATAATTAGTTACAACATACAATAAACATAAAAAAACAACCATACTTTACTTTACCCTTTTAATAGACGACATGAACAACTTAAAATTGTCTAATAGGATTAGATGTTTTATCCAAGAAAACCTCTTAGAAACGTTCTTAGCGTGTTTAAACGCTAGAAAAATTTATTGTCTTAAAAACTTCTACCGCTCACCGCAGCTAAGTGACCGAAGCGTTAGCGAGCGAACGTGCGAGGAAGCGGAATGTCATCAGAGTTCAAAAATAGATTGGGTTACTCAATTGATTAAAATTTGCTCTATTAGGACTAAGTTTAGTTTATTAGAACGTTAAGTGAAATGTTCACATTGTCTTGAGAAAGTTATCCACAGTAAAAGTGAACAAAAAAGACAGTTAAATATAGTTATGTATAGTTAAAAGAAGTTAAGGGTAAAAAAACTTGATATATCTTCATGTTTTTTATGTGTTTTTTTTTGATTAAAATTCCTGAATCCCAGTAATTTATTCCTGAATCCCAGTAATTTATTCCTGAATCCCAGTAATTTATTCCTGAATCCCAGTATTGAAAACGAGTTATCCACATTAAAAAAAGTAAAAAATGTGATTTAAGCTACAATACTAATATTGAATTATTCTTGAATCCCAGTAATATTTTCCTAAATCCCAATATTTTGAGTATAAATTTTAGAAAAAGCGTATTCCTAAATCCCAAAAACTGATTCCTGAATCCCAAAATTGATTCCTGAATCCCAAAAACTGGCAAGCCGCTCAAATGCTACTAACACTTGAACGGCTCTAACCAACAACCCTAATTGCACTAGGATTGCGGCTATGTTAGATCTTACAAAGAAATCGAGAAAATACAACTTGAAAACATTACGTCCCCATAAACATAAGCAGCTCGAATTTTTTATCGCGGATGATGTTGATATTTCAACATTTCGTGATGAATTAGCCAGCATGGAGCACCCATTTTTTGCATTGAAAGCAGGTGATGTTAGGGATAGAGAATATAAAAATGGTGCGGTTACTGTTACTGTAAAACCAACTTCATCAGGATTGGCAACTGTTTTCGATAAAGACATCTGGATTTATGCTATTTCAAAATTATTAGAAGCGATAAACGATCATCAACCAATTAGTAGAACAATAGCTTTCACGCCTTACGATTTTTTCGTTACGACTAATCGAGAAATTGGCGGTAGAACTTATAAGGAACTTGAAAAATCTTTAGAGAGATTGGCTGGTACAAGAATAACAACGAATATTATTTATTCTTCCGATAAACAAGAATCAGTAGGATTTGGGTTGATTGATAGTTGGAGAATTTTGGATGAGAAAAAGGGAAAATTAGAAATTGGGATGGTGGAAATAACTCTCCCTGATTGGTTATATGAAGGTATAACTAAAGAGAAAATACTCAAAATTAGTCCTGATTACTTTCGTATTCGTAAAGCTATTGATAGGAGACTTTATGAAATTGCTCGAAAACATTGTGGTAATCAGCATGAATTTTCCATATCTTTGGAAAAACTTCATTTGAAGACAGGTAGTACTGCAACCTCTTCAAAATTTAAATTTAATATTAAGCAACTAGCTAAAACAAATGATCTCCCTGATTATGAAATCTTATTTGATCCTTTGACAGAAAAAGTTACGTTTAAAAATCGCCAGCAAGATATATCGTCAGCAGAAGTTTCGCGCAAAAAAGAGAAAGGAAAACGCGAAGTTTTTAAAATAAAAAAATCATTATTAAATAAATAGTTATTATAGATAACTTAAGGAAATTACTTATATATTTATCTGTATACTGATAAATATATGAGCATATGTGTATATGTTAGTGTGTGTACTTATGTTGGTATACTTTTAATTATGTGTGTTTATGCAAATTTTATCTTTTCTGTTAATGATATGTCTGATTGTGATTGTTAATATGTGTATGCTGGTATAAGTATGTGTATATATGTATGTTTATGTAAGTATTAATATGTGTTGATAAACATTAAATTGTATCGATAATTAAAAAATTTTGGATTAATAGAATATATAAAAATAATAGCTTATAATATACACATACACATACACATACACATGTAAGCATGCATTTAATGGCACAATATATGGCTAAAGTAATAACAATCATAAATCAGAAAGGCGGAGTAGGGAAAACCACTACAGCACAAGCTATAGGTGTATGGATACAAGTAAAAAAAAATAAAAAAGTATTGTTTTTAGATTTAGATCAACAAGGAAACCTTACATACGCTTTAGAAGCAGGAAATAGTGATTACAACACTTTAGAAGTATTAGAAACAGGAAAAATACGAGCAGATAAAGCACAGCTAACAACAAGCGGATTTAGTGTTATCCCTTCTACACCTTCACTAGCTAATGTTGATGCGGTATTAACTCAGACAGGGAAAGAATACAGATTAAAAGAAGCTTTAGCTGGTTTAACTGACTATGACTTTGTAGTTATGGATACTCCTCCAAGCTTAAATATAATCACAATTAATGCTTTAACAGCCAGTGATTACGCTGTGATACCTGCACAAGCGGATATATTTAGCTTGCAGGGAATCACTCAGCTTGGACAGACTATAGAAACAGTAAAGCGCTATACAAATAAAGATCTAAAAGTTCTTGGTATTGTATTAACGAAGCACAATACACGTAGCATATTAAGTCGTGACTTGCAGAAAGTAATTACAGATACAGCTATGCATCTACACACAAATGTATACACACAATATATAAGAGAAGCAGTAGCTATTAGAGAAGCACAGGCTATGAAGAAGGATATATTTAGCTACAATTCTAAAAGTAATGCTACACAGGATTATGACGCATTAATGAAACAGATCTGGAAGGATATTAACCAATGAGTAAGAAAAGTTTTGTTAATGCTAACCCGGCAATGGCTTTTATTAGCATGGTGGAAGGTGCGGAAGATTTTTCATCAGTAACTGAACATGCTAAACAAAAATTATCAAAAAAACACCATCAGAAAGAAGAAAAAAAAGTAGTTAAAACCGTTCCAATGAAGAAAAATCCCGAATTTATAGAAACAAAAAGTAAGCGTGTGCAAATGCTTATACAACCTTCTTTATATAATGAAATCAAGGAAGAGGCCAAAAGGAAAGGCGTAAGTGTTAATGAAATGATGCACGAAATACTTAAGTCTTATGTAGATTCGTAACTATCAATTGAAAGGATTTCGTAGTCGGTACTGTTGCAAACATAGTATGGGGCTTCTGTGCAATAACAGATGATTATATATTCAAAAATATTGTTTACCAGATATACCTCATTTAGAGTGATAGCCAATATCATTCAGTAGGAACTGTAATATGACAGTCAGGAGCAATAGTTTTTACCTGGAACAAATAATTGATGTGATCATAGATGTGGATAGCCAAACGCTGTATGGTACATTACATTTTGGTGGTTTCGGGAGGATTCCGGAGTTTCGGGTTAAAAGTGGGGCATCACCTGCGCTACCTGATTTTTATGTATATGTCCGTGATAATAAAAAACTTACTTGTACCTCACTCCGTGACGCTAAAACTTACACCCTTCATGAAATAAAGTTGACGAATGATTTAATTGTCTCAGCTGATTACATTACTATGGGCAAGCAGCTTCCGCATTTTGATAAATTTGAACTTCATCTGACGGGAATATCAGTCTGGATTGAGGGAAATAGAAATTTTATTCTTAACGGTGATTGTCTTGAGCGAAATATCAGTACTGAAAAAATCAGTAAGCTATTCAGCTTTGATTCTGAAGATTATCTCCTCTCTACCAATTACCACATCAATACTCATAACGAGACTCCTGTAGATAGTCATTTCAGTATTGAGCACACGCTAGTTATCCAGAAAAAAAAGGAAAATCTCTCTTTTGAGGAATGTAAGAAAGTATCTCATGAGCTCAGGAACTTATTTTCCCTGCTGATAGGTAATTCACTATCTGTTAGTGAAATCTGGATTTTTAATCATGACGATCCAACAAGAAATCAATGGCTTTATTTTCCGACAGTTTTGTACGCGCAGCAGCCGTTGCAATACGCATTTGAGGCGTTATTTCCTTTTGCATACCTGACTAATGAAAATAAATGGGTCAGTATACTTACTCAATACTTCAGTAAAAACACTTCTCGAGATATCTGGCAACGGCTTCTGCCTTCATACGGAAAAATGGCCGTATGGGAATATGGTATTTTATCCAGAGTCGTCATATTGGAGATGTATGCGGGTGTGAAAACAACTAAAAAAAAATTGAAGATGGAAAACAATCTATGTAAGGATTTCAAAAAAGAGCTAGAGAAAACTATTGATACTTTTAAAAGCTCAAAAAATATTTCTGGTGATAACCAAATCGTGATTGATAGCATGAAAAAATGTATTCTGAATACAAAAAATACGATATTTCCGACACTAAGAGAAAAGTATGAAAAATTAATGAGAGAAATCAGCCCTGCCCTTAAAGACGCTATCACATTTACAGATGATGATTTCATCAAAATCAAAAAGATCCGGGACAACACGGTTCATGGGCTCGATTATAAAGGAAACAGCAGTGGTAGTGATATAACCTACGAAATGCAACTGAGCGATCGCCTTCTGGTGCTATTGATGTGCTTTGTTTATCTGGAACTGGGTTTCACCGAAACTGAAATCGCCTCATCCCTGCAACATTCACACTGTAAATTTATTATCGGCGCGAATCTTAATAAACGCAAGCTGAGCTTGTTAAGCGGCAACGCTATGTTGATTAAGCTTACCGAACAACCCAAAAACATGGTTTTAAGAGACTATGACATGGTTGTTGTAAATCATTTAATCAGAACGAATACCTGGTACCTGAATGAGCAAATAACTCAGAAGCTACGTACGGAATATCGCAACATAGGAGTATCCACTTTACTAGATTATGTAAAAGGAATCGTACCCAACAAAAAAGGCCAGAAAATTGAATTAATACAACAGGCTTATATTGAGAGCGAAAGGGGTGAAACAGAGCATTATTCAACTGTGGTTATTTGCTCCTGTAATTAGTGATAGCTAATACGTATTGACAGTACCATCGTTACTGTCAAAATGACAATGCTATAAATAAAGTGTCGGCCTTTAAAAAACATTTATGCTGAGTACCATTGATTTAATTGTTAAGGAACATTATCAATAAACCGATTTTGCAACAGAGCCTCTTAAAAGATAAAGTTGTGTAGAGTTACTTACTGAAATAAAACAAATTTGTATTTTGTGATCCCCGCCATTGTTTCTATCATAAAAAAATTATTAAAGTTGTTTACTTTTAATATCATTACTATTTCAATGGTTAATGACTTATAAAAAGTATTATTTTAGATTTTTATAGACTCTGTAATAAGGGAAAAATGAAAACTTATCAAATTCATGTATTCATTAGCCATTCCTGGAAATATTCTAATCATTATGAAAAGCTCGCTGATTGGATTTTTAATAAATCATGGCGTTCCGGGGAAACTTTATTGGATTTTCGCGATTTTTCAGTACCTAAAAATGACTCAATTCATAATGCTAGCACAGATAAAGCACTGCAAGATGCGATATTCAATCAAATAGTGAGAAGTCATGTAATCGTTATCCCTGCTGGTTTGTACACAAATTACAGTAAATGGATTCAAAAGGAAATTGATGGGGCAAAAGGGTATAAAAAACCTATTTTGGCTGTTAATCCATGGGGACAGCAATACTCTTCTGACATTGTTATATCGAATGCAAATAAATGTGTAGGTTGGAACTCTGAATCGGTGGTTAGTGGAATCTGGGAACTTTACAGGATTTAATATTATGAGAAAGGCTCTTGTGATTGGTATTGATGACTATCAAAATTGTCGTTTAAATGGTTGTGTTAATGATGCTGTAGCTATTGCAAATACCATAGAAAGGAATGGTGATGGTTCGCCAAATTTTTCAGTACGTTGTCTAACAAGTAATGAATTAACCGTAACAAGCGCTGTTCTCAATAATGCAGTATCTGATTTATTCCGCGATGATGCAGATATTGTTCTGTTGTTTTTTGCTGGTCATGGAATAATTAATCCTAACACAAATGCTGGTTATATTATTAGTCAAGATGGGCATCAAGCAGCATGGGGAATGTCTCTATCTGAGATATTAACTTTGGCTAACAGAGCATACCCACGTATAAAATCTACTGTGATTATTTTAGATAGTTGCCATTCTGGATACACAGGAGAGGTGTCATCTCTCGGTAATGAAAATATTGCAGCAATTGGAAATGGTGTAACTATTTTAACGGCTTGTCATCGAAATGGGGCTGCCGCAGAAACGAATAATCAAGGCTTGTTCACTAAAATTTTATTGGACGGATTAAGCGGAAGTTCGGCGGATGTATGTGGGCGAATTACACCTGCTTCGTTATATGCTCATATAGATCAAACTTTAGGACCTTGGGAACAACGTCCTATTTACAAAGCAAATGTACAGAGGTTTGTTGCTCTTAGAAAAGTTGATCCAAAAATTCCTTTAGATATTCTTAGACGTTTACCAGAATATTTTCCTGATGCTACTTCTACGTTCTCATTAAACCCTTCATTTGAGCCAGATCGCGATAATGTACCTGATAAATTTAAAAATATGCCTGTAAATTCGGATAATGTTCGTATTTTTCAAGAGTTACAAATATGTAATCGATATGGTCTAGTTAAGCCAATTAATGTAGAACATATGTATTATGCAGCAATGGAGTCTACTGGTTGTGAATTGACTGCTTTAGGTGCGCATTACCGAAAACTTGCAGAAATGCAAAGAATTTAAATAAGGTGCAAATTAATTTTATTTTTTTAATTAATACAACTAAAACAAAGTATATCGTTATTATTTAAATAAATTATTAATTTGTCTAAAATATTATAAATTTTTAGACAGTTGAAAATATCTGCTCTAAAATGTCTATTAAATCGTTTTTATAAAAATAAAAGACATTCTGTGTCTTTAAATCGATTAAGGAGACATTTAATGCGGCTTTTTGGTTATGCCAGAGTTTCAACCAGTCAACAATCGCTCGATATTCAAGTTAAAGCCCTTAAAGAAGCTGGGGTAAGAGCGAATCGAATTTTTACTGATAAGGTCTCAGGTAGCCATACCAAACGGGATGGACTCAATCTATTGCGTTTGAAAGTCGAAGAGGGCGATATTATTTTGATTAAAAAACTGGATCGTCTTGGTCGTGATACCGCCGATATGATCCAATTAATAAAAGAGTTCGACCAAGAAGGGGTGGCGATACGATTTTTAGATGATGGTATCAGTACCGAAGGTACGATGGGCAAAATGATAGTAACCATCTTATCAGCAGTGGCTCAGGCAGAACGCCAACGTATTTTAGAACGGACAAACGAAGGCCGGCTGGAAGCAAAATTAAAAGGTGTTCAGTTTGGGCGTAAGCGCAGCGTTGATCGAGAAAAAATTAGACAACTACGTTCTCAGGGAATAGGAGCAACAGCAATTGCTCGTCAATTAAATATTGCGCGCTCAACGGTTTATAAGGTAATTTATTAAATGTCTAATTTCGATTAATTTATGTTCAAAATGCATTAGTGAAAAATATATATAAACTGTATCTAGGTTTTTATTATTTCAAATAAGAATCTTATGATCTGCATCTTGGACTATTTTGAAGCTCTTGTGAGAAATTGTAAATTGTATTCAAATCTTGCTCCATTTCCTCAATAGATATATATGGCTCACCTATGGCTGTAGCGCTGTCATGACCTCTTAAATAAGTGCTACACTTTTTCATTGCTTTATTAATTTTATCAATATCATCTTGACATATATCAGTTAGTTTAGATAATCGATTAGTTTGAATTCCTCGTTCAAAGCGAGTTACAACCTTATTAAGTAGTTTTTCTTCAACAAGTCTTTCCCAACTTTCGCGCAAATACCCGTAAAAGTTGTAGCATTCATTGTGAATTTGATTAATTGTATTGTTTTTACTTCGTTTTTTTATATTTTCTAATTTTTTTCGAAGAGCCTTTATACGTCCGCCGGTTGTTAAAGCAGGCCATGGAGCATGGCATCTAATTATACCTGCATCTCTGAACGATCGTTCAAATGTAAAATTGGAGTGTTTTATATCTTTACTTTCAGCTGATTCAAGCAATAATTTACAAAAAGTAAGGCTATGAGTAAAAATAATAACTTGTCTTTCTTTTGATTCATCAACTAAACGTTTCGCTACTCGTTTGCTCCATCCATGACTCAATGAATTTACTGGGTCATCAAATATTACTGCTGACTTTCTTGAATCAGCTTTCATTTCAGCTAAGAAACAAGCTATTGCAATACAACGTTGTTCACCTTCACTTGCAATTTTTGCGACAGTAGATATTTTTGAATTTGAAATACTTATTTTAAATTGTTGATTTCCACGTTTATTCCTGGAGTCTACTTCAACATTAAATCGATTAAATCCAAACTCTGATAATTCGTTTTTAAAAGCGTCCATTAAAGGTTGAACAACATTAGATTGATTTATTGTTGAAGATATATCTGATATAGATTTTGTATTACATTCAGAAAGAATTTTGTCCTGCATTCTGATTCTTTTGTATCTTCTGATATTTGAAATAATATTTTCTTTATTTTCCTGCACGTATTTTTTATCTTCTAGATGAGAAAGTTCTAATTCTTTTTTATTTATTAATTTTAAAAGATCTTCATCTGAATAAAGACTTTCAATTTGCATTTCAATATTTGTAAAAATATATTTTAATTCATCAATACATTTTAA
Source organism: Arsenophonus sp. aPb (assembly GCF_029873475.1). NCBI lineage: Bacteria > Pseudomonadati > Pseudomonadota > Gammaproteobacteria > Enterobacterales > Morganellaceae > Arsenophonus > Arsenophonus sp. aPb. Next base: position 8,677 of record NZ_CP123502.1, on the reverse strand, counting down.
ATCTAACTTTTCAATTTTCTCAGGTAAGTTTGATGTACTAAACAATTTTTTTCTTTCTTCTAGTTTAGAAAATAGTTTTTTGAATTTTTTATCTAAATTATCTTGATGTAAATTTAGTAAATTAAGTGCTGCTTCATAAGAATTTAAACTAAGACTAATATTTGATAATTCATTAATATTTTGATCAAATAAATCTTTAGCTTTTTTTGCTTCTTTTGCTGCCTGTGCATTTAGATATTTGTCCAGATTCGCCATTCTTTTTTCACTTCTTTCATCAATTTCTTGTAGGCAAAGAGGGCAATATTCTTCTTTTTTTAATGGAAAAATCTTTTTCTTAGTTTCTTTGACTATAAAATTTTTAGCTTCTTGCCATAAACTTAGCCAATTTAATCCTCCAATAGATTCCAATGGTAGGCCTTTCAATGTTTGTTGCCGCATATTTTCAGCGAAGGTTTCTTTCTTTATCTTATCAACATATTGTTTTTTTAAATTTTCAAATGCTTCATCACTTAATAAATTTAGGATGTCTTCACATATTTTTTTTAAAGGAGTAAGGATTCTTATATTTTGTTGTAATTCTTCTTTCTTTATTTTGACTGTTTGAGATTTACTTTGGATAATTTCTTTTTTTAGTGGTTCTATTCTTTGTAATTCTTCAACGGAAGCAATATGTAGATTAATATCATCCTCGTTTGTATTCGCAGATAACTTTGTTATAAATTCAGCTGTAACACTACAAGATGTTAGTTCTGGTAAATTTATTAAACCATTATTTGCCATATTATCTTCTTCCATGTTTAATTTAACATGATTCACAGCTTTACTGAGTTCGGATAAAAGATTTAAGCCGATAGGTTTAAATCCTAATTCGTCCTCTTTATTTATATAATGATGTGCTGATAAACTGTCGAATACTCGTATTGATTTTAGGATGTCAATGCTAGGTTTTTCAGGATTCCAAAAATATTGAATTTTTTTTTCATTACATATAACCGAAATTTTTGCTTGTGGTATTGGATTATTTTTATTAAATGCATTCCCTATTATTTCAGGTTGATCACCGCGAGTTAAACAACAATGTTTTAATATGTTTGTGTAACTCGATTTCCCTGTACCATTCTCCCCATAAATTATAATTAAATTTTCATTAGAAAATTCCAATGTTTGATTTTCTGCTAATAAAGCCACTCCTTGAATATCTGAAATGGAATGTAAAAATACTTTATGCTGCTCTGGAAAATAACCAGTAAAATCTAAGTCAGATGAGCAATAGGGATAATTATCATTTTTTTTCTCTAACCCGTGTTCCATTTTTGCTATTTTTAATATTTCATTAAGATCTTCACTGTCTAATTTTCCGTGCATCAATGTGAGTCTTAATGAATGCTGCCACCAAATAGGCTTATCCTTAGACCATTGTGCAATTTTATTTATAGTTGTCATATAATATACTTTTAAAGATACATTTTTAGTTTTAAAAACGGACATTACATAAAACATTCATATTTACAAATAGTATATTGATTATTTTTTTATATTTGAAAATAATAATAAATTTTTTATTCAAAAAAATATATAATTAGGAATAGATAATGTGATTTATATCTATAAATTCATTTGAAAATAGAGATGATAGTTTCTTTATTTTTTATTTTATTGTAATATTACCCATGTAATTGTTTATTATTACATTAAAAAATATTGCACGTTTGTTTAATTTTAAAAAAATGTTAATATAAAGTATAATATTTTATGCCGGTTATATTTTTGAAAATAAAAATCTTGGTGGTAATTGATAAACAAAAATCTTAATTACAAGTTATATATTACTAATTTTTTAGTTTAATATTAATACATTTTAACTTGTTATGTTCATAAAAATAAAGCATATCTATGTTAATACTATGGTATATTATTTTCACATATACCTTATAATTTTTTTCGTCCAAAATAAGCTGCATAAATCTCAGAAGGTATAACGGCTTTAATGTTAGTTCCTTAAAAGGAAACGGCCAAAAAGGCCTTTTATCTGATATAGGTTCGAGTGCAATTCGAGTGTAAAATAAATGAATAGTGAAATGAGAATTCCAAACAAGAAGATTAGGCACCACTACGTTTGGGCATATTATCTACGTAGATGGTCTAGTGATAAGGTAAACATTTGGTATATCAGCCGTACAGGTAAAATATCAAATGATGGTATTAAAGGGTTAGCTCGTGAAGATAACTTTTACAAAATAGGTTTTTTTAAGGAAAAAGATGTCCATCTAGTTAAAGAGATAATAAAAAATTGCCATGTAGAGTTACAAAAACAACACGTTAATTTCTTTAAAAAGTTTGCAGAAATTCAAAATCTTGCAAAAATAGCATCTGATATTACAGATAACAAAGATATAAATGATAGAATAACAAGTAATATATTTGAAGATTATTTTAGCTCAATGGAAAAGCGAGCTATTGATTTGATCAATAGTTTAAATGATGGAAAAACTGATTACATTGAGAATAAAGATAAATATTGTGAATTATGCCTCTTTGTCGCCTATCAATATTCAAGAACATTAAGGATGAAAAGGATTTTAATTGATGCGTTAAATACAATTGAGGATACGCCACACAAAGCATTGCTTAGAGATTTTTATCAGAGAAATTGGTGGTTTATGTGTTCATTTTTTGCTGGTAACCTATCATATGATATGGCTACAAATAAGTCAGCAAAGATATTTATCCTAAACAATGAAACTGATATTGACTTTATAACATCAGATCAACCTGTGATAAATATTAACCCTGATGGTCATAAGGCGGAAAACATAGATTATTACTATCCGTTATCACCAAAAAAAGCACTTCTAATAATAACTAGTGACAACAATTACTTTAATATAAAAAAATTAACTAAAGAGAATGTTTGTTTTTTGAATAGAGAGATTGCACTGCAATCATACAAAACAATATTTTCCATAAATAAAGATGGTATTAATAATAATAGGGACTATTGCAAAGTTCAAATTGTTGATAATCTTCCATAACGATTAAATCAGTGTTGCTCAGCATGAATATTTTTAAAGGCCGATACTTTACCCACGACATCATCTTTTGAGCGGTACATTAGTACTGCAAATATGGCATCTGTTATCGAGAATTACAGAAAATACCTGCCGAATGGGATATGAATGTTGATCATACATCCCTTTATTGTTGGGTTCAGCATAAGGAGCATGAAATAGAAAAACGACCATGGTGGTACTGGCTATCCCCTCCCAGCTCAGTCCATGAAACATCTAGTGAACAAAATTTTTGAAATTTAATTCTCTGTTATTACACAAAAGTGCTCTCTATATTCATATTTACAGCAATACGAAAAATAAAAATCATTCGTTAAACATTAAAAATATGTTGTATTTATTACATGTAACAAATTAATAAAAAGTCGTAATTTCATCATACTTATTTTCAATATAATCTATTTAATTCAATACATTGTGATTAAATTTAGTTTAAGTATTGCATTAACATCGTTATGATATGTTACATCATGATTTTGGTATAAAGACTTTAATTTGCACAGATATAAATTAAAAGATAGCTATAATGCTTTATAAGCATTTATTCTAAGTTTAAAAAATGCTTTTCTAGAGAATCTTAATAAAGATCACAACAATAACAATGGATAATTTCAAAATGGGAAAAATATTTTTATTATTAATTATATTGATATTTTCTTTTAACTCCTTTGTATTTATAACAAACGATTAGGATGATCCTAATATAAAAGCGATATGTAATGATAGTTCTTTTTCAACATCCGAAGGACCAGGTACCTGTTCATATCACGGCGGTGTCAGATACTAGTTTAAGCTAGTACGTAAAAATCAGGTTAAATTACATCTATGTATACCTCATAAACCTCTGCTACTGGATTTTTCTTCATAATCACGTAATTATATAAAATCAATATAGTTTACAATATAAATCATTGTAAACTTATTATGAATTTTATGATCAGTGACAGATTTCACAAATAAAATAATATATATACTAATTAAATATTGATATATTTCACACATTCGCTATTAAAATGTTTTAAATATTTTAATTTATTGTAAATAAATTTGTTATGGTTATTTTTTGTGTAAAAAAAATATTAATTTATATATATGTTTTTATAGGCTTTCATATGAATCAATTGAGTAATATCGTAGATATGTTAGTAACAGCTAAAATAGAATCGTTAATTGCAGTAACTTTCCTTGGTACTATTTTTTTTGTCTATTTAATTATCAGAGCGATATTATCGATAATAAAAAACAGATAACCATCTTATTTTAAAGTTAATTTTTATACTGAATTAGAAATAAAGTTAATTGATTAAACTAAAGATTTTTACTTTAATCATTATTAGTTATGTAGAACAAATTAATATATAAGAGTTGAAATTAAAAAATAAATATTCAGTTAAAAATCCACACGGCATTATTTAATATTTTTAAATTGCTATCTATAAATTTCATAATGAAGAGAAATAGGAATGAGTATTTCAGAGATATTTTCGCAATTCATTAACAATCTTACAATAAATAATACCGAGACTATCAGTACACGTTATGGTGAACTTACAGCAGCTCTTAACAGACAATTTCGAGATACAGACTCAAAGGTGGCAAACACACTTCAAGTGGGATCATTCGGTCGAAAAACTGGCATTAATAACATTTCTGATTTAGACATGCTTTACATTATGCCTAAGAATAAATGGGAACATTACGATAAACCTGGCGGTCAATTAAAGCTTTTGCAAGATACAAAAGATGCAATTATTAAACGTTATCCAACTACCAACGTTCGAGTTGATCGTCTTGTTGTGACTGTCACTTATACGAATTTCCATATTGAAGTACAGCCCGTTTTTGAGCAAGAGGATATGAGCTATAAATACCCTGACACTAAGAATGGTGGTAGTTGGAAAGTCACAAAACCAAGAAAGGAAATGGAGGCTGTTGCTAATTTAAATGCAGAAAAAAATTTAAATTTACGCCCATTATGTAAAATGGCGCGTGCATGGAAAAATAAACATGGTATTGGAATAGGTGGGTTACTGATTGACACGCTAGCTTATAATTTTCTTAACTCTACTTCGACTTATGACGATAAAAGCTATCTTTATTACGATCAGTTAAGTCGTGATTTTTTTAAATATCTTTCTGAGTTACCACCACAAAATGAGTATTGTGCTCCAGGAAGTGGACAGCGAGTAAAAGTAAAGAAAAGTTTCCAACGACTTGCTAAGAAAACACACGAGCTTTGCCTTAAAGCAATTGAGGAAAAGGGAAAAGATAACGTTAACGAAAAGTGGAAATCTATTTATGGACAGCCATTCCCGGCTACACAGATCAATAGAGACCTTACTTCTCAAACATGGGACAACACTGAGGAGTTCATTGAAAATAAATTTCCTGTCGACATACGTTATCAATTAAAAATTGACTGTGAAGTCATTCAGCGCGGTTATAGAAAATTTCTTCTTCGTGATATGTTGATTAAAAGAATTCCTTTGAAAGCAGAGAAAAAACTCAAATTTTTGATTTCTGAGCTTCCATCTGTAGGTGGATGTTATCAGGTTTATTGGAAAGTTTTAAATAGGGGAGAAGAAGCACAGCGCCGAAACTGTGTTCGTGGTCAGATAACATTAGATAAAGGTCACAAAACGAAAGAAGAAAACAGTAATTTCCAAGGAGATCATATTGTTGAATGCTATCTTGTCAAAAATAATATTGTTGTTTCTAAAGACAGAATACACGTTCCAATAATAGCAAACAGAAGCGATTATGACTGATAACTATAAAATTCTTGAAGGACAGTTACGCGAATGTTATGGACGAATTATTTACTCTCACAAAACACACGAAAAATGTGCAGATATTCTATTTAACCGCCATAAGTTTATAAAGTGTAGCCAAATAGTCCTATCTGCTTTTGTGACAGGCGGATTGGTGACAGCACTTTTTGATTTTAGTGCACTGATTGAATATAAAAAGCTTGGTACGTTGGTAGCTGTTTTATTGTCTACAATTTTGCTTACCCTTAACTCCTACATTAAAGATTACGATCTTGGAGAAATTGCTCAAAAACATCGACAGGCAGGGGCAGATTTGTGGATCATCCGAGAGAAATATCTTTCCCTGTTAACGGATTTGCGTATGAAAACTGTGCCGCTTAATGATCTTTGTTTGCGGAGAGATAAGCTTACAGAAGATTTACATGCTGTTTATACTGGGGCACCGAGTACAAATTATAAGGCTTACGTGAAAGCTCAAAAAGCGCTGAAAGAACTTGAAGATATGACTTTTTCCGATGATGAGATAGATGAATTTCTTCCTAAAGAATTAAGGAGAAAATAATTATAACTATCAATCAAGAAATATGAAAATTTAGTGGTTTCAGGAGATGTAATTAAAGTAATTAAAAACAATATATTATGTTATTAATGTATTTTTTACATAATTATTCTAGAACTATATAATTGAACATTAAAACAAATAAACAGCATACTTTCATGGTAAAAAATTTCCCCTAAACTATTTTTTTATCACAAGTTTTATAATGTTTTTGAGCTAATTTGATAGCTTGAATTACCCCTCAAGGTTATACTGTAGCAATGAAAAAGACACTTTCCCATCATGATAGCTTGTTTAAAAAATTTCTTGGCGATATTACGATTGCAAAGGATTTCCTGGAAATCCATTTACCTGAAAATATTCGCAAATTGTGTGATTTTAGTACATTGGCAATGGAATCAGGTAGTTTTATTGAACCAGATTTGCGTAGTCAATGCTCTGATATGCTCTATTCTGTGCAAACAACAGCGGGAAAAGGGTATATTTACACACTGATAGAACATCAGAGCAGGCCGGAAAAGCTGATGACGTTCAGATTGCTGCGCTACAGTGTAGCGGCAATGCATCAGCATCTAGAACAGGGAAATGATACTTTACCTGTGGTAATACCGCTACTGTTCTATCAAGGGAAAACTTCACCCTATCCTTATAGTACAGATTGGTTTGATTGCTTTGCTGATCCGGAACTGGCAAAATCAGTTTATACTCAAGCATTCCCTCTGGTTGACGTTACAGCCATTCCTGACGAGGAAATCATAAAGCATCGACGTGTTGCGCTGATGGAGTTAGTGATGAAACATATCCGAGCACGTGATATGCTAGAATTTAGTCATGAGATAGCTGGCTTATTAAATCAGTATGTAATACAGCCAGAGTTGTTTAAAGGATTAATGTATTATATTGTTGAACGGGGAAATACTTCTGATGCAAAACAATTTTTGCATCAGATTGCGGAAAAAGCGGATGATTATCGGGAGGTCGTTATGACTATTGCAGAACAGTTACGTCGAGAAGGCGAACAAAAAGGTATTCTTAAAGGAATTCAAAAAGGTAAACTTGAAGGCATTCAAGAAGGGATTCAAAAAGGTAAACTTGAAGGCGAAAAACAGGCTTCCCTAAAGATTGCGCGTCAACTTCTTGAAAAAGGTGTGGAAAGAGATATTGTGAAGTTGTCTACGGGTCTTACTGATGCTGAATTGAGAAAGCTATTCAACGATTAAAATGATCGAACACCAGAAATCAAACAAGTGATAAAAATTTATCACAAATGGATTATGGTGATATTTTTATCTAATATTGGACGACACAAGATCTTATACATATCATGGTCAAATTTATCTGTTGCCTGATTAAATGTTAATGTCTGACTGAGATTTTCAACCGAACCCAGATAAACCCAGTTATTAACAATGTGAATTTGTGTTTGTTGAACCCCTTTTTCGACGATGCCAATTGCGCCTTTGTAAGGCCAGACAGCTAATTTATGTTGTTTAAACGCCTGTAATAACCGGTTATGATGACATTCATGACTTTCTTTATTAACACAAACTCCACGACAATAACCAAGCTGAAGCCGAAAACAGCCTGATTTTTTCTTCTCTTCCATTCCAAGTTTGGCGTAACAGAGATTATTTTCATCCGCAATGGATTTAAGTTTTTTTAAAGCGGAAAAGCGATTTTTGTACAAACCATAGAGGTTTTCTGATTTAGAAAAATCTATTTCTTTCGCATAAACAATATCAATTTTATTGTTTGTTATCTGAAAAGCACAAAGCTCGTGGTATTTTCTTAGCCGTTTATTGAAAACAGGTTGATATAATTTAATTAATTTAGCTTCGAGCAATAGTGCGCCTATTTCACCTGCAGTAGTTTGCCAGTAAATATATCTAAGTTGTTTTATTAATCTTAAATTCTTTTGATAAAAGTGAGATAACACTCTTTTTTTAAGATTTATGCTTTTCCCGATATAGATTGGCAAAAATTCATTTTGACCGAAAAATAGATAGACACCTGGTAGATTGGGAATACTGGCGTTTATTGTTTTAAGCTTTTTCTCCTCATTACCTTCCAATTTAATGGATTTATTTTTACAGATTTCTAACACTTTTTTCCTTAATTTTTAGAGAGTTAATTTTTAACATTCAGTTTTAAAGTCTTTATATTTTCCTTCAAAAGATATTTATTTGAAATAAAAGATGGCTAAGAATTTCTTTATAATTATATTATACTGTTTTTATGTCCAGTAAAAGAGGGCGTTATTAGAGTAGCCATTTTCACTG
>NZ_CP123501.1 GCF_029873475.1 Arsenophonus sp. aPb | reverse complement strand
ACAAATAAAATAAACGTATGCTTAAAATTCATTTTTATGAAATTTTAATTAAATTGAAATTTTTTATATAAAAATTAATTAGAAAGTTTTCAATATATTTTAACTTATTTTATTATTAAAATAATAATAGAATATCAACATTTGTTATACTTATTTTTCACTATGTGATTTAACTATTTTTTGCTATGAAATAAAAAAGATAGACAACTATAAAAAATGAAATTTAGTTTTGTCAATGAAATTGAAGTGCTAGAGTAGTAAATTTTTAACAAAATGTTATTATGAAAAAATCATCTATTTTAGCGCAGAAAAACATTTTAAATCCCTATGTGTTGTTTTTGGATTGAGTTTAAGAAATCGCTGTTATTGTAATACTATAAAACTTTTATGGTTATAACAAAAAGCAAAAAACATATATTATATTTTTTTAAAAAAATATCATTGTTTTTAATTTAATTTAAATTGAAAAATACTAATAATTATGTGAACATAAAAAACATTAAATAAACCTAAACATTAGTTTTTTTAATTTACCATTAATATATTAATTTTTTCTAAACAAGAAAAAATTAATAAAATTTAACCATAGTTAATATAGGAACGTTAGTTATGAACACAAAAGAAATGCCACAAACATTTTACACATTTACGACATATCTTGCATTAATTGATACTGTCTTTAAAACAAACAATAAATTTAAACTAAAGGTAATTAGTTCTAACTCTCCTGCTAGTCAAGAAATAGAAATTAACTCATCTTACCCCAATAATAATGTTTTTACTGAATTCAATATTAAGACAGCAGATATAGTGGTATGGACATTAGAACTTTACAAAGAAGATAATACACAAGTATATCGAGGTAGATTAGAACTTGTGTATAATGATAAAGATAAAAAACTAACTATTTTAAAATTTAAAGAAGATTCTGATTCAGGTACACATATTGGACTTAATTTAGAAAAGAATGACTTTAATTTTACGTTTGAAATTTTTGGGTCTATAGACTAACAATTTTTCTATAATTAAAGTCAGAGACATTATGTAAAAAAACTAAATCGGTAATAAAAGGGCAGGATCTAAACTATCTATATCAAAAGTAATATAGACAGGAAGAGATCCTGCATTTCTGCGAATTTTTTTGCTATCTCAATTGATCTCATATAGAACGAATGGCACTGTTGCAAATATCGTGATGCGGCATTATTTGTTGGTGAAGGTATTACATTTCAAAGGCTCTACTCACCAGACACATCTCACCAAGAGGATGACCTAACCTTTACACAGTGCCCACATGTGAGTTTACCCGTTAATGGCAGACCGGGACCGGATTTTACATTGCGTTCTAAACGAAGGGTTTTTACCCATTGGCGTATAGCTGAAAGGCTTACATTCATCGCTTTCGCTGCTTCCTGGTGGGTATAATTCTGTTCAAGCACTAATTGGGCCGTTTCACCTTTAAATTCAGCAGTATATATTTTACTCATTTTAGCACCTGTAAAAATTATGAGGCAAGCATATCACCTCTACTTAGGTGGCTAAATTCAGTATGCCACTACAAGGCTACCTAGGCAGATAGAATTTAGATAATATCAATTTGTATATAAAATATACTTTAGCGTAGGATATTTTCCGTTTTCCAAGCGGATCCCATATAGGGCAATATCCGATTAAGCACTTATGACGAATAATGAAGCTCAGTCGCGAGAGCCTGGGGTTATCGTATGTCAGCAGCACAATTACGCAAAGAAGGTTATAGGGTTGGTTATTATAAAACCCGAAAATTGATGAAGCAGTTGGGATTAAAAGTTAAACAATGAAAGCGTTATCGACCAGGTTCAAAAAGCAAAGCGATAGCTGATGCCGTATTTTAGTACCAACGTATCGCCTAAAGGATAATGTCGTGTGTAAAGTGTCGACCTTTAAAAATATTCATGTGGGCACCTTTGATTAAATCGTCAGGAATATTAGCAGCAACCCGATCTTTGTAACAGAGCCTAAATACCTAGGATATTGCAAGCATATGTTATATAAAAGGAATAAATGAGTAAAATCTGATTATTCATTTTACTTTATTAATGTTGCTTTATTTAAAATACATTACTTTTTCCTAAATGATGTTATGATGATTAAAAAAGGGAAAAAATTTTTCCCTTTTTTAATTTTTTTGTTATGTTTTATTTTGTATTAAATCATTTATCCTCTGATGGTGAGCATACTGCCTCACCATTTGCGATAGAGGTTATAGTCCAATCATCTTTGAATATTTGTATGGTGTAGTTGCAGCCATCAAAAGTACTGGCCTTACCAGAAGAAATTAATTCTTTACTAAAAACTTTTCCATCGTCGGCAGTTATTTTTATAGTTTTGTCACCTTCTTTTCCATAATATTGGTAAAGAAATGAACCTCTATTTGTTTGCACTTCTAGATTATCATCTAAATGAATTTTAATGTCAGACTTAGTCATATTGTTTATATAGATTGAGTCTGCAAAAGTTTGGCTCATAAATGCTGCTGATGCAAAACCTAAAACAATAAATATTTTTTTCATTTGAATTTCCTTCTAGTTACTTATATTTTTATGACGATTTGTTATTACTATTGTTAATTGAAAATTTTTACTTTTATTATAACTCAATAGAGTCATGTTTTTATCAAACAAGTATTTATATTTAAAATATACAAATCTAACTTTATTGTAAAAATAAAAAATATTATTTTTAATAAATATTTATTAAAAATAATATTTACTGTGATTTTAACAAAAATATTCAAATATAACTATTTGTTTAATAATTAAATTATTTTGTTTTTTATTATTATATAATGGCGAACTTAATTATAAATAAAACAGTAAGCTATTAATTAATTAATTAATTAAATTTATTTTCATATTATTAATATACATTTTCTTATAATAGTAAAAAATTTTTAAAAAACAGTCTCTATTTAACATAAGGGTGATAATAAGCGGATTGGATGTGGCAGCAATATAATAATGTCACTTTTTACCAATTTAGAAATGTCTCTTTTTAGGGCATAAAGGATAAAATCTTTTTGCCGTAAGGACATTTAGAGGCACTGTTGCAAAGATCGTGATGCGGTAGCCTTAATTTGTTGGTGAAGGTCTTACATTTCAAAGACCCGATTCACCAGACACATCTCACCCAAGGGATGGCTAAAGTAAAATGACTCCGCCTGACCTTTACGCAGTGCCCTCATCACTTCAATCCATTTTATTGTGGCATAAGCCGTCTTCATCGATTTAAAACCCAGCGTGGCGCTGATTATCCGTTTTATTTTGCCATGATCGCATTCGATAACATTATTTCGGTACTTAATCTGTTGGTGTTCAACGTCAGATGGACATTGGCCTTCACGTTTAAGCTGAGCAAGCGCACGAGCGTATGTCGGAGACTTATCTGTATTGATAACGCGTGGGATTTGTCCCTGTTTTACATTATTTAAAATTTTACCCAGAAACCGATATGCCGCTTTGCTATTACGCCGTGGTGAAAGGTAAAAATCCAGGGTACACCCTCTGTTGTCTACAGCGCGATACAGATAAGCCCAGCGGCCATTCACCTTTATATACGTTTCGTCAATGTGCTACGGGCAAAGAGCGGAAGGGTTACGCCAGTACCACCGCAGCCGTTTTTCCATTTCAGGTGCATAACGCTGAACCCAGCGATAGAGGGTGGTATGGTCTACATGCACGCCGCGTTCGGCTAGCATCTCCTGCAACTCACGATAACTAATGCCGTATTTACAGTACCAGCGTACTGCCCACAGGATGATGTCGTGGGTATAGTGTCGACCTTTAAAAACATTCATGTGGGGCACCTTTAGTTAAATCGTCAAGCATGATTATCAGCAATTCGATCCGATCTTTGCAACAGTGCCAGAAATCTAATAGGCTAAAAATGATTCATTTTTAATATTTATATTATATATAAATGATACTATTTTAGTACCATAATTACATTTTAATTACACATCATTTTCGTCATAATACTTTAGCGCATAACGGATCATATTTAATTTAGAACGTTTAGTTTTCTTGCAAAGTTTTTCTAATAATTCATATTCATGTTGATTAAATGGAACACGAATCGCCTTATAATCACGTGGAGCTTCACTATCAACATCTTTTTGTGACTCAATTATTCTATCAGCTGCGGAAGCAAACTCTTCTATCTTTTTTTCTACAGAATCAGAACCTCTACGCTTCACCATGTTAAAAGCTCCTTAACTAAACATTGAATCTCATTCTTAGCTTTTAAATTATCCATTTCAACAACACCTTTCCCTTCAGCCATACAATCCCTATAAACTTTTCGATCTCGAACAACAGTATTCATTAAAAATAATTGAGGGAAATCTTTTAAATATTCCTGGGCTTCCTGAATTTCATTTATAACGGGATTTGTTGGAGCTAGTGTCAGCATAGCTACAGCTTTTAGCTTTGGATTAATATCTTTTGCCTCTGTCATTATCTCTACTAATCGAGGTAAAGTATCTAAATCAGGTTGTGAAGGCCTAAAAGGTACCAACAATATATCTGCTGTTGTCATTCCTGTTCTCAATTCCCTACTGTCTCGACCAGCAGTATCTACTATTACAAATTCATACCTCTTATTTAAATCAAGCAGAGTTTCTCTAATGTTATCGAATTTTTGAATACAATGAATCGTTGGTATTTTTACTTGTTTATTTCTATCAGAAATCCAGTTAACCGATGTTCCTTGGCGATCTGAATCTACTAAAATTACATCCTTTTTTTGTCGTACAAGTTCTGTTGCAATATTAACGCAGGTTGTTGATTTCCCACATCCACCTTTTTGGCTACCAATTAGTACTATCATAGTATTCTCTTGATGCATTAAAAGTATATATTTTATATCATTTTAGTACCAAAAATAAAAAATTGTCAATAAAGAAAATTAACATAAAAATAAGGTTAATTTGGTACCAAAATAATTCTAAATTGAAACCATATAGACACACAAACCACGATGGTAAGTTGATATTTCATATTTTCAATGCCTTGGCTGAATTTGAACTGGATATGAACACAAAATTATCCATTGAAATGGCCGTTTAAGAGTTGTCGATTTTCGCAGCTATCCTGTGACTACCAAAATTTGATAAACTTTATTTGAATAAGCAGTACAAATAAAATTGACTTTATTAAAATTGGATTTGATCTTAAATAAAGTAGCAGTAAACATTGCTACCTATTTTTTAATACAATAGGCATTTTAAAAAGTAAAACTTATTCTACATTTGCATTATTTCTAAAACTTATTAAATAATGGATAAGTTTATTCGGTACTTTATTTATCTAATTTTTGTTTTTGATTACTACTAAACTAGCGATAACCTATTTTACAGATATTTTAACTCACAATGCAGATTGTCAATTTGACTTCCAATCTTTTTAGCTTCTAATTAGCACTGATATGATATTTTTTTAGTATTTTTATAGCTAAAAATTTATACTATTTTAGTACCAAAAAAATGTGTAATTATTAATAATAAGTTAAACGCCACTACCCGCAAATACGTTAAATCAATCTCTTTATTATAAAGAAACATACGAATGGTAAAAAACAATCTCAGCTAACTTAAAATCCTTTTTATCGGTTGACTATAGATTCATTTAATGAATCAACAATGGGTTTTATTTTTTCATAAACAGGGGCAATAAAATCTGTCCATTCCTGAGCCTTAACTGCTAAATCAATTATTCTAACTAACCCCGTTTCTCTATTTATACCCAATGATTCGAACAATCCATTTATGTAATTATGATCTTCTTCTTCATACTGTATGCTTCTCGCAGCTTCAATAAGCTCAGACAAATCACCATCGAAATCATTTTCATTTAAAGATGATATCATTGTATGAATATATTTCTCTGGAGTATATCCTGCAGGAAGATTAAACTGCGTTATCTTACTTTCAGCCGTAGAACGGAGAGAAATAGCTTGATCATCAGTACCGGTTAAAACCTTATTCAAACGCTCTCTTTTTACTGCTTCGTCAATAAATGTATCCCCATCCAGAACATAGATCATGTTTTCAACATTTCTATTTTTTAGAAGCTCAGCACTCAATAATGTAAAAACATTTATTGCCGCCCCATACCTTATTATTTTTATGTATTTTGTTGCTTTTAGTGACGAGCAAATTTTGCTTACTATGGAAGCAGCTACATCATCTTCTACATATATTTCGATGGGAGAAACCCTATCGCCTGTTAATCTATTAATAGCATCAGGCTTAGTCTCATCAAAACAATAAGACCTCTCTTCGATATTAACAATATGTCTAACATTCAAAATATTTGACATATTAATAACCGATTCACGATGAGTTGTGAAAATAATCTGAAGATTTTTAACTCTCGCTCTTTCATTAATAACTTGAATGAGTTTTTTTAATGCAGCCTCATGCAAGAGAAGATCTATTTCTTCGATAATGATTAGTGCATTTTTTTTCGCAGAAAAAATAGTGTTAAGTATTAAAAATACTTTTTGCTCCCCAGCACTCATACTTAAAGATGAATATCTAACATTACCCAAGCTAACACCTATCAAACGCCTACCATTAGGTAATTGATGATCATTAAGAGTTTCATAACGCTTATTTAAAACATAAGATGCCTTTTTCAAAATAATTCGAGACAGATCATCAGATAAGATTGTTGTATCATAAATGAAATTATTTTTTTTCTCCGATTCTATTATCGGAACACACTTATCTATTCCTAAATAATAAACGGCCCTAACAGGTCTTCTTGCATATATTTGAGTCCACCTTGAGCCTCTTTCGTTTGCTTTACCATATTCCTTTACTTCATTATTTATTAATTGACCCGCTTTTCTATAACTAAGACAAACAGAAAAACTGCTGCCATTCCATTCAGCATCAGGACTTCTAGGAAAAAAATCCACTAATTTATGATCTTCTCCATTGTTGTCTTCATCTGGTTTATAAATACATGCTATTGCATGAAGAATCGTAGATTTACCACTTCCATTAGGCCCAAGTATTGCTGTTATGGGGTTAGGAAAAAAATTAATAGTATTAATATTATTAATGCATTTAAGTTTATCTATTTTTATTGAGTGCAATATTTGCCCTTTAAATGTTGTTTCTGTTCTTCTTGGCATTCCTTGTTTAACATCCTTCATTTATTAGTTAATATTAAAACTGTATTGAAGCCATCCACTCTCATAATTTTCTTGTTCATATTCTGTTTTATTAATGATGATAAATTATGCTTTTGTAATCATTATTTTCTAATAAAAAAGTAAGTCTTACTCCACAATGTTATTCTAATAACAAGAGTCCTTTATCGTTGTTTTAATAATCTGTCACATCACGATAAAATTTACATCAAAATGGTACCAATATTATACTTTATTGATACTTTAATAGTGCTTATTATATATTATTTTAATGTCAAATAAATAGAACCTTATCAAAAAAATCAATATCAATTTAGTACTAAAAAATTCTTAATTAATAAACTTAAGAAAATAAATAACCTTTATTCTTTCAAGATCTTATTTTTAATCTTAAAGACCTCTCGTTTTGCCTTATCACGTTTACGAGATACTTCTGCAGACGATGTATTTTGATTACGGTTTTTAAAAGTCACTTTATCGGTATTAGGATCGAAAAAAACCTCATAATCAGGGAGATCATTTGTTGTACAAAGATTCTTAACAAGACGTTTAAACTCTCGTTTATTAGATGAGCTCCCCGTCTTCAGATGGAGTTTTTCTAAAGAAATAGCAAATTCATGTTGCCCACCGCAATGTTTACGAGCGATTTCGTAAAGTCGTCTATCAATTGCTTTACGTATACGAAAATAATCTGGACTAATCTGCAAAACTTTGGTTTGAGTTATGCCTTGATATAACCAATCAGGAAGCGTGATCTCTATCATCCCTATATCTAACTTGCCTTTCTTTTTTTCCAATAACTCCCACTTGTCGATCAATCCAAAATCAATGGTTTTTTTATCGTCTTGAGAATAAATAATATTTGTTTGAATTCTCGTACCAGAAAGCCTTGACAATGCTTTTTTTAACTCTCTATAAGCAATACCACTAGTACTACGATTTGTTGTGACAAAGAAATCATAGGGAGTGAAAGCAATTGTACGACTTATCGGCTGATTATTATTAATTGCTTCCTGTAATTTTGAAATAGCATAAATCCAAATATCTTTATCAAAGACAGTAGCCAATCCGTCAGCGGTAGGTTTCACTGTTACTGTAACATTCCCATTTTTATATTCTCGAATCTTAGTATCGCCAGCTTTTAACGCAAAGAAAGGATGTTCCATACTCGCCATTTCATCGCGAAATGTCGAAATATCTACATCATCAGCAATAAAAAATTCAAGTTGCTGGTGTCGATGCGGGCGTAATGTCTTCAAATTGCGTTTTCCTATTTTTTTTGTAAGATCAGTCATAGCCTCATTCCTAGATCGAGTAGGGGCGGGGTTAGAGCTTGTTAGGTGTCCTACCACTTAATAAGCTCGCCAACTTCACTAAAAAACGTTTTCGTAATTCACACACACTCAGATTATAGCAGTTTATACAAAAAAGCACGTAATTTACACACAATAATAGAAATATAAATACAAAAGTAAGAATAAATATTGTGTATAACTACTATTATCTTCGTAATTCACACACAAAAGACACGTAATTTACACACAAAGACACGTAATTTACACACGCGGTGTGAAAATTTTATTAAAAATTTCAATATATTATAAGCATTTTTTTTCCTTTAACTTATTTTAACTTATACATAACTAATCTTTTAACCGTATTTTTGTTCACTTTTGCTGTGGATAACTTTCTCAAGACAATGTGAAAATTTTCCTTAACATTCTAATAAAATGCGCATAGTTCAAATTTTAACCAAATGAGTAACCCAAGTATTTTTTAAGTTATGTGTTATTCCGCTTCCTCGCACGTTCGCTCGCTAACGCTTCGGTCACTTAGCTGCGGTGAGCGGTGGAGGTTTCAAAGGTAATGAATTTTTTTAACGTTTAAACATCCTAAAAACGTTTCTAAGACGATTTCTCAAATAAATAACCAAAACCTATTTGGCTATTTTTAAGTTGCTCTTATTGTCTATTAGGGTGGTTAGGTTCGTTGAGTTGTTTTTTTATACTTTATGTATGTTGTAACTAATAATTCTCAATAATCCATATAACGAATACTTGGAAAGATTTTATTATCAAGTTTCATGCCATAGACATAATGAGGCTACAATGATTTAATGCATGAAAAACTTAGGATAAAGTTTGTATGGCTAAAATTCCAAAAGTAGAAATTATAAAAAATAATATTAAGCACTTGCTTAAAGAAAAAAATGAAAATCAAGTTTCTTTAAGTGATGGGGCTGGAGTTAATCGGACAACAATTTACAACATTTTAGAAGGAAAAGTTTCTTCTATTCAAGAAAAAACCTTGAAAAAGGTATCAGATTTTTTTGGTGTATCTTATTCTGAAATACAAGAAATTGATTTTTGTAAAAGAGACATGGAAAACACATTAATGTCTATCGATGGAAATATGAATCCGATAGCAGTACCTTTAATTAATGAATCATTAATAACATCCTCGTTAAATAAAAAAATAGGAAGAATGATATTAGGATCACCTATAACTTATTATTTTGGTGATGGGCCTAACATAATAGGTGTTATTTTATCATCAAATATAGGTAATTATTACTCAAGTGGAGATATTCTTATTGTAAAAAGAAAAGAAATTATTAAAGATTCACTTCTTCTGATTTTTTCATCTGATAAAAATTTAGATGTTATTAATAGTGGTGTAGATATAAATGATAAAGACATCCTTATTGGGTCAATTTTAGAGGAAAGATATGACAGCTAATGTGAAATTTAAACTTTTAGGATTTACCCCTGTAGAAAATAAAGCCAAAGTTATGATAATTAATTCAGGTCGAATAATTTCAATAAAATTAAAAGAGATGCTGCATTCAGAAATAATGGATGATCTTAACAGAAATGAATTGTCAGCATTTTATAGAAAATTGCATCAATCTAATGAATCTATATGGGGTAGCCTCAGAATTCGGAAAATATAGCACGCTAAGCCTATTTAGAGGCGGGGATCCATCTATACAGTGTCGGAATAGATACTCCTAAGTTATTTGCGACATCTTTTGGGGGGACTCCATTAGCCAGCAATTGCTTTGCTGAGGATATTTTGCTCTCGGTCATTTTGGGTTTACGACCACCTTTCCGGCCTCGTAAACGTGCAGCTTCTAGTCCAGCTTTGGTTCGCTCTGCTATTAGATCTCGCTCCATCTCAGCAAGACTAGCCATCACATGGAAAAAGAATCTACCGGAAGATGTCCCAGTATCTATTGAGTCTGTGAGGCTTTTAAACTGAACTCCCCGTTGCTGTAATTTATCGATTAGCTCTACTAGCTGTTTTACAGAACGCCCAAGCCTATCTAGTTTCCATACAACTAAAGTGTCTCCATCTCAACATTTCCAATGTTTTGTCTAAACCTGGCCTGTTTGCTCGGGTACCACTTATTTGATCTTCAAAGATTTTCTGACAGCCATGTTTTACTAATGAATCTTTTTGCAACTCTAAATTTTGTTCTTCTGTAGATACCCTTGCATATCCAATTAACACTGTAATTCTTCTCCGTAATTCCATTGCATGACAGGATTTTTATGAACAATTGACTCTCGAAACTCATTGAAATGGTAGTAAATTGAGAATAATGTTTCAAGAATGGTTTTTGAGAACAGTAACGTATTGATATTGCGTACAGTCGAAGGACAACAAAAGACATTCTCGCAAACCTTCGTTTTCAAGAAAAAGGAAACTGTATGCCTCGCCGTTCAATCCTTTCTACCGCCGAGCGCGAAAGCTTGCTGGCGTTGCCTGATAACAAGGATGAGTTGATCCGTCACTACACGTTTAGCGAAACTGACCTATCCATCATCCGACAGCGTCGAGGAGCAGCCAATCGCCTGGGGTTCGCGGTGCAACTCTGCTATCTGCGCTTTCCGGCATCGTCCTTGGTATCGATGAGCGGCCATTTCCGCCCTTATTAAAATTGGTTGCCGACCAGCTTGAGGTTAGTATCGAAAGTTGGGACGAGTATGGGCAGCGGGAGCAGACACGGCGCGAACATCTGGTTGAATTGCAAACAATGTTCGGTTTTCAGCTATTCAACATGAACTACTACCGGCAGGCCGTCCATGCCATGACTGAGCTGGCTATGCAAACCGACAAGGGCATTGTGATGGTGAACGCATTAATTGATTATCTGCGGCAGCGATCAATTATTTTGCCAGCCATCAATGCTGTTGAGAGGGCTTGTGCTGAAGGACTTACCCATGCCAATCGACGTATCTACGATACCTTAGCCAAATCGTTGTCAGACTCGCACCGTCTTCGTCTCGACGATCTGCTCAAACTGCGGGATAACAGTAAAACTACTACTCTGGCTTGGCTCCGTTTATCACCAGTAAAACCTAATTCACGGCACATGCTGGAACATATCGAACGACTCAAGGTATGGCAGGCACTCGATCTGCCTATTGGTGTCGAACGGCTGATCCATCAAAACCGATTACTGAAGATTGCCCGTGAGGGAGGACAGATGACCCCGCAGACTTGGCCAAGTTCAAGCCCCAACGTCGCTATGCGACATTGGTTGCGCTAGCCATTGAGGGGATGGCCACCGTCATCGATGAAATTATTGACCTTCATGATCGTATCCTGGGTAAGCTGTTCAATGATGCCAAGAAGCGACATCAGAAACAGTTCCAAGCATCAGGAAAGGCAATTAATGCCAAGGTGCGATTATTCGGCCGTATAGGCCAAGCATTGCTCGAAGCCAAGCAGGCCGGCAATGATCCGTTTACTGCTATTGAGACAGTCATATCCTGGGAAGCCTTTGCAAAAAGCGTGACAGAGGCACAATCGCTCGCGCAGCCAGAAGAATTCGATTTCCTGCATCGTCTCGGGGAGGATACACCACACTGAGCCGTTACGCTCCAGCCTTCCTCACTGTGCTCAAGTTGAGGGCCGCGCCCACTGCCAAAGATGTATTGGAGGCTATCGATGTGCTGCGTAGTATGAACAAGAATAATGCCCGCAAAGTCCCTTGCAATGCGCCAACGGGGTTCATCAAGCCTCGCTGGCAGAAGTTGGTGATAACCGACGTCGGCATCGATCGACGTTACTACGAGCTATGCGTGCTATCGGAGATGAAGAACGCATTGCGTTCCGGTGACATCTGGGTGCAGGGATCTCGCCAGTTCAAGGATTTTGAGGACTACCTTGTTCCTCCCGATAAATTTGCTGGCCTCAAAGAGGCAGGAGAATTGCCGCTGGGCATAACTACCGACTGTGATCAGTATCTGAATGAGCGGCTGATGCGTTTGGAAACGCAGCTTGCTGCTGTCAATCGCCTGGCGAAAGCAAATGAACTGCCGGATGCCATCATCACAGCCTCTGGCCTAAAGATCACTCCGTTGGATGCAGCGGTACCCACTCACGCGCAGCTCTTTATCGATCAAGCCGCTAGAACCCTACCACATGTCAAGATCACTGAGTTGCTGCTTGAAGTCGATGAATGGACTGGTTTTACACGGCATTTCACACACTTGAAATCGGGTGTTCTGGCTAAGGACAAGAATTTGTTGCTGACGACAATCCTTGCCGACGCGATCAATCTGGGGCTGAGTAAGATGGCTGAATCGTGTCTGGGCACCACCTATGCCAAACTTGCTTGGCTGCAAGCCTGGCATATCCGAGACGAAACGTATGGCGCAGCCTTGTCCGAGTTAGTCAATGCACAATACCAACATCCGTTTGCCGAGCATTGGGGTGATGGTTCCACGTCTTCATCTGACGGTCAAAATTTCCGCACTGGCAACAAGGCGGAGAGCACGGGACACATCAATCCCAAATATGGCAGTAGTCCAGGACGGACCTTCTACACTCACATTTCTGATCAGTACACGCCATTTCATACAAAAGTGGTCAATGTCGGTGTACGTGACTCAACCTACGTACTTGACGGTTTGCTTTATCATGAATCAGATCTTCGAATCGAAGAGCACTACACCGACACGGCAGGATTTACCGATCACGTTTTCGCGTTGATGCACCTATTGGGATTTCGCTTTGCCCCGCGCATACGTGACCTTGGAGAGACCAAGCTCTACATTACAAAGCGAGATGTCACCTATGAGGGATTGAAATCAATGATTGGCGGAACACTCAACATCAAGCTCATCCGCTCCTATTGGGATGAAATTTTGCGGTTGGCGACCTCTATAAAGCAAGGCACGGTCACGGCCTCCCTGATGTTAAGGAAGCTTAGCAGCTACCCACGCCAAAATGGTCTGGCACTCGCCCTACGCGAGCTGGGACGTATCGAGCGCACGCTGTTCATTTTGGATTGGTTACAAAGTGTTGATCTCCGTCGCCGCGTACACGCAGGATTGAATAAAGGGGAGGCTCGTAATGCCTTAACTCGAGCTGTGTTTTTCAATCGTCTGGGGAAATCCGAGACCGCAGTTTTGAGCAACAGCGTTATCGAGCAAGTGGTCTTAACCTGGTGACTGCCGCCATCGTACTATGGAACACAGTTTATCTGGAAAGTGTGGTGAATGGATTACGTGCCAAAGGACATATCGTTGATGATGCGTTATTACAATACCTATCGCCGCTGGGTTGGGAGCACATCAACCTGACAGGGGATTACCTGTGGCGTAGCAATACCAAGATCGGCTTAGGTAAGTTTAGGCCGCTACGACCACTGCAATCTGCTTAGCGTGCTATATTTTCCGAATTCTGTGGCTACCCCATATAGGGCATAAAAATGGAAAAACATAATATTGTTATTAAGTTTAATAGAGAGGTTATTCGATCAAGAAACAATCAGGAGTTGATCCTAAAATCTGTCGCGACTCAAGATAACTTTTTAACGCAGTTTAATTTTAAGTCTATTGTAACTGATGAAATGTTATTACCACAAAACCGCATCAATACAGTCAACTTTGAAAATTTAGCGGGGATTTGTTATGTGCAAAATACTGACAATATGTCATTAGAAGAAAAAGAAAGTCTTGCACAAAAAATATCTACTTATGATTTTGTTGAGTATGCCTATGTAGAAAAACTAGCACCCATGGAATTACCATACAATCCTCAGGTTAATAATAAAGAACCTCTTATTAATAAGACAGTTCACAATACACCAAATTTTACTCATCTTCAGGAATATAAAAGTGGTGTTACCTCTACTCATATTGGTATTGATATGGAATATGCCTGGTCTCTAGGTATAGCTGGTCAAGGGATAAGTATTGCAGATATAGAATGGGGATTTAATTTTGATCATATTAATCTAAAAAGACATAACTTCGTTGACTATGTTCCTACAACAAATCCCCTGAATAATGAGCATGGTACCGCTGTTGCCGGAGTGATGTACGCTAAGGATATTAACTTTGGTGTAAAAGGAATGGTTCATGACGCTGAGTCATTTTATGGTATTTCTGAGATAAGTTATGGCCGCGCCGCAGGTATATCTCTAGGGTTGAGAGCCTTAAGGGCGGGTGATATTTTTGTTTACGAGATGCAAACAGGCGGTATAACCGGTAAATATGTACCTGCTGACTTTGATTACGCTGTTTGGGATGTCACGCAAGAAGCTCTTAATGCTGGTATTATTGTTATTGGAGCTGCTGGGAATGGTAGTGAAAATTTAGACCAGGATATCTATTATGAATATCGAAATCGCCCTGATCGTGGTGTAATTCGTGTTGGTGCAGGCGATGAATTACTAAAAAAAGCAAACTTTAGTACCTATGGTAGTATGGTGCATGTTCAGGGATGGGGTGGTAATGTTGTCACAACAGGATACGATGGCTTATATAATGGAGGGCCAAACAATAATTATACAAATGGATTTAATGGAACTTCTAGTGCAACACCTATTGTCGCTTCAGCAGCGGTAGCCATTCAATCTTGGTATAAACAACAGACTGGCCAGGTTCTCACACCACGTGAAATGCGTGCGCTCTTAATTGAAACAGGAACACCGCAAAATATTAACGTCTCTGAAGGAAATGAACATATTGGCCCATTACCTAATGTTCGTAGTGCTATTACTGAAATGCGTCGCCGTCTGCTAGAAGTTGTCGCGATCATTGAAGGGCAATTATCGGCTAAAGGTGGTGCCCAAGTTATGTTATCTGCTGAAAAGTCAACATCAAAAGTAGCAAATATTGTTGCTTACGCCTGGCAACTTCCTGACGGCATTACCGCAGAGATTCAAAATCAATCGACACTGCATTTTATTACACCGGAAGTCTTTAAAGAGAAAATATATCCTATCACTCTAACTGTTACCGATGCATTTGGTAATAGTGACAGTATCAATCATAATTTTATGGTGTTCAATGAATTTCCACTCTGGGAGCGGAATGGACACTATAGGAAAGGTGCCAAAGTTAGCTGGAAAAATAAAAAATGGGTCGCAATAAGTAACAACCGCGGCTGGGAGCCTGGCGATGATTCAGGATACTGGAGAGAAGTCACGGACTACCCACTCTGGGAACCGACTAAACTTTACATGGTGGGTAATAAGGTCAGTTGGAAAAATAAAAAATGGGTCGCAATAAATAACAATCGCGGCTGGGAGCCTAGCGATAATTCAGAATTCTGGAGAGAGATTCTGTAGTTTAAGTTAGGGATAATCCTACATATTGGTTAATCAGCCACTTTTATTTATTAGTGGCTGATTTGCTTTTGTCTTAACTTAATTCAACTATTCTGACTAAGTATCAGTTTAATCGTTTTTTATAGCAATTATCACTACCAAAAAAGGTAGCAGTATCTGTTTATGGTAATGCTCAAGGATATTGCAATAGAGTAGAACAGATAATAAAAGATAACTTTGGTGCGAATACTGAAATTGTTTTTTATAAAAGTAGTAGCCCTGACTGTTGGAATAATTAAGCTATAGTACTTAAAAGAGCCATAAAGATATGGCTCTTTTATTATGAGTATCATAATATTGCTTACAGATTAGCTATCCATTAGGTATTAGTACATTAATTAATTGCAGTTTAATAATATACCTCGCCACTGTTTCATGACTAACAAATGTGGTGCTGCAATTGACATTTTGGCATTGATTATAGTTTTCTTTGGTTTCGTTGGTGATGATGTATCGGTGAGATTATAATTTTCCCAATATAACCGCTTTTAAGTTATTTATACTTTTGGGAAAGTGGTTACGTACGCATGGGTTTTTAGTGTTTAAGATTTTATTTTGTAAAAACACAAGTCATAGAGGTTAGTTGGGATGGAACAATTAGAGTTACCTCTTATCTCGCGAGAGGAAAATAATGAACTTGATGCTATTTTAATAAAAATTTTATCCTCATAAGATTTAGTTCACATTTTAAATGCTTTGTTTGCAAATTTTATTTAACTAAAGAGAAACATTTAATAATATTCTGAATAATAAAAAATAACCATATTTATGGTGAATATATGTTCAATAAAGTATTAAGTGTTTTTCATCACAATAAGTTCAGTGTATCTGCTGCATTATCGGAAAAAAACGATATAGAAAATAAAAATATTAAACTAGGAAAGCTAATTGGAGAGGGAATTGAGGGGAAAATATATCGAGATGCTAATAATAAAAATTTTATATTAAAGAAATTATATGCTGATGATATCCATTACATAGAATCTTTCGCTAGAGAAGAAGTGAACTGTTTTAATAAATATTATGGAGAAGGCTCTGCGGCCTTATTAGAAAGTAAGGGTACATTTTACATTAGAATGTATAAAATACCAGGGGTACCACTTAGTAGCATTAATGACAACATATTTCCACCCACTGCGCAGGAGCGCTTTCGGCATATGATCTGCGATTTAGGTGATAAGGGCATAATGCATGATGATTTAAATTTTAAAAATATTCTATATGATATAGAAAGCAACACATTTTATCCAATAGACTTTTCTAACCGATATGAAGAGTATCACAGTGGAAATAATGCGATCAAAGATTCAATAAATAATAGTTCACAAATGAGATATAGTTGGGCACTTGAGCATATTATTGAAAATACCGGTTCTGTCGCATTAATGGAGAGTGATTAAATTTATGCAGGAGGCAAGGTTTTTAGGTAACTAAAGCATAAAAGGCATCTACTGGACGGATAACTTGTCCATTGATAGGGATTTGTTGTTTATGGAGCATATGCAGTGTTTCTATTCCTTCCAGTAAAACTTTTGCCGTTCGGTACGTCTTAAAGCCAAGCATCGCTCGATAGCGTTTTTTAATGAAACGGTGATCTTGCTCTACTATGTTGTTTTTATAACGGCATTGTCTTATTTTTATCCCCAGTTCACCCTGATTAAGTGACATCAATGCAGCCAGATTAGCCCCACTTTTATCAATATTCACCCCCATAGGGTAGGTATTTTGATGGATAGCTTTCCTTAAAAAGCGTAATGCAGATTTTTTATTTCGCTTTTGACTGAGAACAAAATCTATCGTTTCACCGCTAGCCTCTACGGCACGATAAAGATAATGCCATTTCCCTTTTATCCTGATATAGGTTTCATCCAGAGACCAGGTGCCACCATAGATTTTTCGTTTCTTTCTGGCAACCCTGGCGAGTTTTGGCGTTAGTCGTAAAACCCAGCGATGAATCGTGGAGTGATCAACATCGATTCCTCTTTCCTGCCTCATCTCCTCAAGGTTGCGCAAGCTTAAGGAATACGCCAGATACCAACGTAGACAAACTAAAATGACATCGACGGGATAGTGGAGACGTTTAAAGCTTTGTTTAACAAGACACATAACCGCTACTCATCTCTGAAAACAATATTCAAATATTCATTTTATCAGGCAGACATTTTTAATGCGACAGAACCCAATTAAGTGATATTTTCGATAACCGAGGGATAAGAGTATTATTTGAAGCAAACTTTGGTATAATTTTGTATGTTAGATATCCACGTTGTTCCGTAGCTACATCCAGCATGCAAATCATGAATAACAGAATTAACGGAAACAAAATCATTTCCTTCCCTTGGCTCCATCAAAATCGGTTTTTGAGTCAGGATCTCTTTGATAGCATCAATGTTTTTTAATGGGGAAAATTTAGCATGGAGCTCTGCTTGCTGATAACGCCATATAGTATTTGCTGCTATGTTATCAAAAATATGATAGTTCCCATTTGCATATTTTCCAACAAGCTCAGATTCTTTACCAATAGGGTGATTTGTGTGAACAACATATCCTTTTGATGTACCATCAATGACTTTATTTCCTGAATCTTGAATTTCTATAGTTATTATTTTTCCGTACTTATCCACAAAGCTTGGAGAGTAAGCGGAGTTTATCTTGATATTTTCTAGCGCTTTTATAATATCATTTACCGTTTTATGTTTTATAACTAGAGACATCGAAATACCGCTATTAGGAGCACCCTTCTCAAGGCTGGGATTATTAAAATTATCCACAGTATTGGTTACAGTAGCAATATTTTTACCCATTGACATTGCTGTATACAAGGGTGTGGCAGCATGCAAATAATATCGGAGCTTTTCCATATTGCACCATATCCAGATAGCTTGATAGACATATCCTGATTCTGTCCAATGACACCGTTTGACCATCCAATAGCAGTACAACCTCTACCTGTTTTAATAGCTTCGGCCATCAAACTTATTCCTTTAGATGCTTCTTTTTAATATCTAAAGCGAAATTTCCTTCTTCGGCCCAAGCAGCAAGATAAACATCCTCAAGTGAGTGATTTATTTCGTCAGCAATACCTTTATAAAAATCAATAAGCTCAGGGTATTTACTTTGAACAGCAGGTATACCATTCAAAATTAAACTGGCACTTGATTTATCAAATTTTAAATTAAATTCTTTTAGGTTTTTATCAACATATTTTCCCATAACATCTTTGTGGAAAAAATTTTTATATCCTTTAACAATCTCTCTTCCTCCTTTATATGAAAGACCATCAAAAATTATAACAGGAGTTGATTTTTGTACTATATCTTTAGTATTGGGATTGTAAAAATCTCCTGTCAGACTAACTTTAATACCATTAAGAGCTGTTATAGAAGCTAGCGCTGAATTGCCATAAGCCATCATCAGATACCAGTTACTGGTAGTAACAGTTATTATAATAGCCAATATTTTTTTATATCTTTTTTCATTTCATTTCATTTTCATAAAGTTAATATATATGAGTAATACTATATCATTTCTTTAATTACTAAAAATATTTTTAGTAATTAAAGTATGAAAAGCTACTTTACTTTAATGTTTGGATTAAGATTATGCAACTTATAGTAAATTATTCTGTTTAATAAACTTAGGATAATTTTCTAAAGGAAATTTCGGTTTTATCGCATTAATATAAAGATTTAATTTTTGGTGGTTAAAAGAATGGTTCTGTCGCATTAAGGATTTTTACATTTTTGTAACCAAATTATATTGTGATTTAGTCACCACGATCACTGCATATTTTGTGTTTGATCAGACTGAATTTTTCTTAATGCGACAGAACCGGCTAACTATTATTAAAAACGCTTTAAAAAACGATTAAATTCTTTTTCTACTTTATCTGAATTACGTCTTATTTCTTTTTCAACTCTAGGGGTAGCTTGTTCAAGTTCACTTTTACCTTGCTCAATAATTCTATTAATTTCTTTTTTGACTATATTAACATGGCTACAACTTTTTGACTTATTTGGATTTAAAATTATTTCTAGATCATTTTTTATCGTGTCAATTTTATAAAAATTCTCATCGTTATTTATACCAATATAGTTGTTATCCTTAATGGAATTGATAACTTCATTCGCAGTTTTTAATAATTTCTTCATATCATCATTATCCTGATGTAGATCTAAGATTTTCTTTTTATTTTCATTTAGGAAATCTTTAAATTTGTTAATCTCGTAATGGTTTTCATTATAATCTATAGAATTTAATTTATTATTAATTAATTCAAGTATTTTAGGAATATCACTAATTCCACTTGTAGAAGATTGGTTTTGAATTGTATTGCATGAGCTCATATGGGAAACAGAGGGTAACATAGTATTTTACTCCGAGGATATTAAATAGATAGGCTTACGACTAGTATTTAAGATTATATCTCGATGGGATAATTTTCTAGCTTATCTAATAATTTTATAAAATTAAAATCGTTTTTTATTTTAATCATTATCCAATGTGGGTTGGAGAAATAAAATTAATTAATATACAAGAAGCATTAAATTTTTTTGCTTATCAGATGAATTAACAGGAGAAGGGTTCTGTCGCATTAAAAATGTCTGCCTGATAAAATGAATATTTGAATATTGTTTTCAGAGATGAGTAGCGGTTATGTGTCTTGTTAAACAAAGCTTTAAACGTCTCCACTATCCCGTCGATGTCATTTTAGTTTGTCTACGTTGGTATCTGGCGTATTCCTTAAGCTTGCGCAACCTTGAGGAGATGATGCAGGAAAGAGGAATCGATGTTGATCATTCTACTATTCATCGCTGGGTTTTACGATTAACGCCAAAACTCGCCAGGGTTGCCAGAAAGAAACGAAAAATCTATGGTGGCACCTGGTCTCTGGATGAAACCTATATCAGGATAAAAGGGAAATGGCATTATCTTTATCGTGCCGTAGAGGCTAGCGGTGAAACGATAGATTTTGTTCTCAGTCAAAAGCGAAATAAAAAATCTGCATTACGCTTTTTAAGGAAAGCTATCCATCAAAATACCTACCCTATGGGGGTGAATATTGATAAAAGTGGGGCTAATCTGGCTGCATTGATGTCACTTAATCAGGGTGAACTGGGGATAAAAATAAGACAATGCCGTTATAAAAACAACATAGTAGAGCAAGATCACCGTTTCATTAAAAAACGCTATCGAGCGATGCTTGGCTTTAAGACGTACCGAACGGCAAAAGTTTTACTGGAAGGAATAGAAACACTGCATATGCTCCATAAACAACAAATCCCTATCAATGGACAAGTTATCCGTCCAGTAGATGCCTTTTATGCTTTAGTTACCTAAAAACCTTGCCTCCTGCATAAATTTAATCACTCTCCATTAATGCGATAGAACCGATAACTTTCTCAAGACAATGTGAAAATTTCACTTAATGTTCTAATAAAATAGCCGTAATTTAAATAGAACAAATTTTAACCATATGAGTGACCAAATCTATTTTTAAGCGCTTGAGACATTCCGCTTCCTCGCTCGTTCGCTCGCTATGCTCGGTCTCTTAGCTGCGGCGAGCGGTGAAAGTTTTTATAATATGAATGTCATTCAGAAATAAGTCCAAAACCGCTATTACGAGGTTGTGAACAATTATATCGACAGTAGTATAGGGGAAAGATACAAAAAAAATAAAAACGCACTATATCGCTTTTAGTGCGTTTTTAGCTTATTGGATGAGAACTATTCATTTCTAGAAACGGATCTTTGGTTGTCCTTACATTTACGATCAATCAGATTACCATTATTATCAAAATAACGACTAGGCCAAATTTCAGAGGGAATAAGTCCTAAGCGAGTTGCAATAATCATCTCACCTTTAGTAAAAAGATTAAAAAAAACACTATTTAATGTAGTTGATTTATAACCAGATTCACGGGAAAGTGCAGCTAAAGTAGTACCATTTTTGCGTAACGCAGAAATAACCTCTTTTCTAGACCAGTCTTTTTTAACCATGCCTGTTACCCCTCTCTCAAATATGGTGGCGATCCAGACAGGGTTGACAGACCGGTACATACTCCGGCGAGCCTTTCGGCTCCCCTCCCTGAACCGCCATAACTGATGGGTAATAACAGTAACAGGTTGAACACTGGTAAAAATTATTACCAGTGTGTATGTACTCAAGGCTGTCAAACCTTGATCACTAGGGTTCTCCAGTGACTTTATTACATTAATAGATTTATGGATATTACTCAACAATCAATTATAAATCTGTTACGCTGATAAGTAACGCTAAGATGGAAAAACACCTAATGAGCAAAAAATTTACGCCTACTCCACACGACGCAATATTCAAGCAATTTTTAAGTGAGAAAAAAACCGCTAAAGACTTCTTTGATATTTGGCTACCGAATGAGATTAAGATGCTGTGTGACTTAGCTACGCTTAAGGTGGAATCTGGTTCATTTGTTGATAGTGAAATGAAAAACTATCAAAGTGATATTCTATATTCGGTGAATACCAAACAGGGAAAAGGTTATATTTATCTCCTGATTGAACACCAATCTACCCCTGACAAACTGATGGCATGGCGACTGATGCGCTATAGCATGGCGGCAATGCAGAAGCATTTAGACAGTGGAAATAAAGAGTTACCTCTTGTTTACCCTATCCTTTTTTACTGTGGTGAACAAAGCCCTCATCCCTATAGTACTGACTGGCTAGATTGTTTTAGTGGGCGAGATATCGCAGAAAAGATATATACAAAACCGTTTAAGTTAGTGGATGTGACCACACTCGAAGACGGTGAGATTATGCAGCACAGACGGATGGCGTTATTAGAATTGATACAGAAACACATTCGACGACGAGATATGACCGAACTAGTAAATGAAATTGTAAAGCTATTATCGTATAATTATTATACTGATGATCAAGTCATTACTATGTTTAACTATCTCATTCAGGAAGGAAACGCACAAAAGCCGATGCAGTTTATTACCGAGATAGCCAAACAATCAGAGAAACATGAGGGGGCACTTATGACTATTGCTCAACAAATTGAAGAAATCGGAATTAAAAAAGGCATCCAACAAGGTATACAGAAAGGAAAACTCGAGGGCGAAAAAGAAGCTACTTTGAAACTTGCTAAACAATTTTTAGCTAATGGTGTTGACCGTAAAATAGTTAAACTTTCAACTGGTTTATCAGATAAAGAACTTGATAAGTTAGAAAGAAAAAATTGATTGATGATAGGTCTAATCAGTTGACACAAAAACAGTAAAACTGTTATATTTCGATGGTCACTATAAATTAGTGATGGGGGTTTGATAGCCTGAACACGAAAGCGGATATGCCGCTCAAATTAGCGGTTTTTTTACGTCCGTAAAACAGCTACACACCAATAGTTTATGGTGGGGCGTAGCGGGGGAGCTGAGAAGCTCGCCGGTTTCTTTCGTGCCGGTCTATCAATCCTGTTACGTCTCACCACCTCGTTTGATAGCGAAAGGTGAGGTTTTTAAAACTTACGAAAGAGAGCATAATCATGGCTACCGATAAATTTATCGATACCTATTGGATTATTCCAAATTACTCAAGTAAACCCGCAACAAAAGCACCTCTCACAAAAGACACCTTAAATTTACTTAAAACCTACTCAAATGCTCGTCTTATCTGGTCAGGTCGTTTACCTGTTCGTGAGGTGATGGCATGAAAATTATTGACATAAAAAATGTTGAAACACTTCGTGACTATTTTCCAGAATTAACGCCAGATCAACTGGAAACAGGTATGTTGTTTTCTATGGGAATATCTAAAAAAGAAATTGCTTTTCTTCGTTCTGTGACAGTGTCCACAATTGAGAAAATGCTTGAAACAATAAAACAAAAATATGAGATCAAATCTTTAAGTGATTTATTGTCTATTTTTAAAACAAGAATATATTTTATTTTTTTAATTAAAATTACCCAATAGATTGAATTTTAAGTAAAACTAAAATAATGAGGCTCTATTAATATTTGAGCCTTATTTATTTTTTCTTATCATAAATAAAGCAAAAATAAAATTGTGGATTTCCCTCAATATACAATGTTATTCCATTCAAAGATAATAAACTCGCTTTAAGTTATCGATTTATAAATAAAATTATCTATTAAGATTTGATTCATTTTGATGCCGCCAAGTTGCGCCAACACTATGGAAAAAACCAACCAGCCTGTTATCTTTCAGGCTGGTTTTTTGTTTTATGAATATCGTAACTTGTTTATTATATTTGTTTGTAATCATAAGCGATACTTTATCGTGTTTGTTTGAATATTAAGAAATTCAATTAGCCGATGATTGAATATCTTTTGTCGGCTAATTGAAAGTAATGATAAAAATCATAACTGATATCATTTAATATATTGATTATTAATCATTTTTTAAATCCTCCAGAAAATCGCTATAAATTTTTATCCAGTTTTCTTTTTTAAGGGATTCAACGCCGTTTTTTCTTGCCCATAGTGTGAGAGATCCGGTGATACCTGACCGGATTCAGGAGATGTTTTATTATTCATTAGCCAAAGTGTATATTTTTCAAATTTGGGATGTTGGACAATTTTCATAATGGCATTGAGGTTGGGATTAGAATGTTGTCCTTCATAATTTTTTAGTGAACTGAGAGGGATATTTAGTAATTTACAAAACTCCATTTGTGTTAAACCCTCTGCATTTCTAATAATTTTTATTTTTTGTGACATTTTCATTTGACAGGTTCCATTACTAAAACTAAATTTACTATTATTATGGTTCCAATATTAAAATCGTATTGTTGTAACAGTTTCAACATCTAAACCATAGGAAAAACAAAACCGTTATAAACGGTTTTGTTGTTATACGAGGTTAGCAAATGAAAACTAAATTGTTCAATTTTATACATCATCAAAAAAATATGTTTCAGAGAGTAAAAGTGCACTATTTATTTTTTAGTTAAAAACTAAACTTAGCTTATTTCCTGGGAGGGAGGTCAGTATGCCTTTAGTTAATGTGTCAAATTTCACAATAAAAGAGATTGTTAACGATAAGTATATTAGTTGCGTTAATGAACTGTTAATTCATTATGTCTTTTCAAGAAACAAGCATTTAAATCAGAACATAAAAACAAATAAAATTATTGAAGCGATAACCTTATTGTTTAATGAATATTGTCGTGATAATCGCTATGTCGTTAATGGACTGCCGTTGCTTATTAAGTTTTGTGTTAATAACGATATGAATTTAATTGAATATAAAAACACAGAGGAATGGGCTATCACCTCAGCAAAAGCGATAAAACAGGCATTAATGGAAATGATTAAGGGCACTGAAATTATTGGCCTTAATTTTCCGGTATCAAATAAAAAACAGATTAATGTTAATCACCGATTTTTTTCTTAATCTGTTGTTAGTGTATTATTGATATGAGTGAGATGTTATTAACTAACCAACATAAACGTCATACGCCGTTTTCGCTGCGTCGTTGTTATGTTTGTAATCCCCATCCTGCTTATATCCCGCCGAAAGAAACCAGTAATAAACCCGCTATTATTAAAGCGCTTACAAAAGCGGCCAGAGAAACTCGACCTTCCCGCCATGAAGCATGGTACACCACAATAAGCGTAAAAAAGAATGGTGATATAAAGAACTTTATTAAACGACTTAATGAACATCGCGCCCGCGCTATTGATGCACTGATAGTGGCAATGAGTGACCGGTTAAATATTATTAGTGGTAAAGTTGAAGCCAGTGTTGAGCAGCTCGCCAATTGGTGTGGTTTATCAACGGAATCGGAATGCGGGAATAAAAGTATTACCCGTTGTAGTAAAGCTATTATCACATTAGAAGAGTTAGGCGTAATTATCTGTGAGCGGGTATGGGATAAAACCACCGGAACGTATATTCCCAAAATGATGTGGGTAACTGAATTATTTTTGGTTCTGTCGCATTAATGTTGGAAGTTTAATTTGTGGTAGTTAGAAGAATTGTTAGGCGACTAAAGTGTAAAAAGCATCGACTGGACAGAGAATTAGGCCATTGATAGGAATTTGTTGTTTATGGAGCATATGCAATATTTCTATTCCTTCCAGTAAAACTTTTGCCGTTCGGTACGTCTTAAAACCAAGCATCGCTCGATAGCGTTTTTTAATGAAACGGTGATCTTGCTCTACCATGTTATTTTTATAACGGCACTGTCTTATTTTTATCCCCAGCTCACGTTGATTAAGTGACATTAATGCAGCCCGATTAGCACCACTTTTATCAATATTCACTTCCATAGGATAGGTATTTTGATGGATAGCTTTCTTTAAAAAGCGTAATGCAGATTTTTTATTTCGCTTTTGACTAAGAATAAAATCTATCGTTTCACCACTAGCCTCTACGGCGCGATAAAGATAATGCCATTTCCCTTTTATCCTGATATAGGTTTCATCCAGATACCAGGTGCCACCATAGATTTTTCGTTTCTTTCTGGCAACACTTGCTAGTTTTGGCGTCAGTCGTAAAATCCAGCGGTGAATGGTGGAGTGATCAACAAAAATACCTCTTTCCTGCATCATCTCCTCAAGGTTACGCAAGCTTAAGGAATACGCCAGGTACCAACGTAGACAAACTAAAATGACATCGACGGGATAGTGGAGACGTTTAAAGCTTTGTTTAACAATATTCATAAGAGTCAATTATATCTGCTTGTAGTACAAGGTTTACAAATCGATCTTATCAAACAGACTCTTTTAATGCGACAGAACCCACTAAGCTACATCAAAACCTTACCGGATGATTGCATTGACTTAATTGTCACCGATCCACCGTATTTTCGAGTGAAAGACTGTTCATGGGATAATCAGTGGGACACGGTCACCGATTATTTAATCTGGATAGAGGCACTTTTATCACAATTCTGGCGAGTATTAAAACCTAACGGGGGTTTATATCTTTTTTGCGGTCATCGACTCGCTGCCGATACCGAGCTTCTGGTGCGCGACCGGTTTAATGTACTTAACCATATCGTCTGGGCCAAACCGTCTGGAAAATGGCGAAAGAGTCATAAAGCCAGTTTGCGGTGTTATTTTCCGTCAACAGAGCGGATTATCTTTGCCGAACATTATCAAGCGTCCGACGCTGGCAAAACCAATGCGTATCATAAACAGTGTCGTCAGTTAAAAGATAACGTGTTTAGGCCATTAATTGAATATTTCAAACAGGCCAGGAAAGCATTAGCAATCAGCGCCAAACAGATTGACCAGGCCATCGGTAAACAGATGAGTAGCCACTGGTTTTGTTACAGTCAGATTGAGCTGATGCAGGCAAAAAAGGCTGAATGGGCGCAGAAAGCTCCACTGGCGAATATCAGTACCTGCGATGGTAAACCATGTGTTCAGGTTACTGGTGGGGAATATACGAATAAAAAAGGTGATCGTTTTTATTTAATAAAAACAGTCAAATAAGGTGAATTGCTTGTTATTGTAGACATAGCATGCATTAGCATGCTATTGTGTGTGTATTGCAAATAAATAAAGATTATTAAAAATATGGCTTTAGATGGAAAAGTTAGCCGTAATGAGCAGTTGATGATTAAGGTTTTAGAATCATCAAAGGAACCATTGAATTTGAATGAGA
The DNA here is from genome assembly GCF_029873475.1 of Arsenophonus sp. aPb. Taxonomy (NCBI): domain Bacteria; kingdom Pseudomonadati; phylum Pseudomonadota; class Gammaproteobacteria; order Enterobacterales; family Morganellaceae; genus Arsenophonus; species Arsenophonus sp. aPb. The sequence continues at coordinate 56,006 of NZ_CP123501.1, read as the reverse complement.
TAGTTGAAGCAATAAACATTCTAGATAAGAACTGTCTTGTAGGTAAAAGCCCAAGTAAGTCACTTTATTCTATAATTTACAGGCGTGAGAAGCGAAGATCATTGAACAATGAAAAACCAATATTTATTGTAAGCACCCGTGGTGGTGCTAAATACTATTCAATAAACAAAAAGGCTCATTAAAATGAAGGCTCCTCATGTTGTACCATATCAGGGAAGTAAAAGAAAAATAGCTGAAGAAATACTAAAAAACATTCCTTATAAAATTCAAGGAAGGCTTTTTGAACCTTTTTCCGGTTCAGCAGCGATAACTCTTTCCGCAGCCGTGAAAAATTTAGCTAATGAATATGTTGTTGGCGATAAATATGAGCCGTTAATTAATTTATGGAGAAAAATAATTGATTTCCCAGATGATGTCGCTAGAGAGTACAAATATTTATGGAATTCTCAATTAGGCGATCCTAAACAGTTCTTTGCTGAATGTCGGAGTCAGTTCAATATTGATAATGACCCTGTTAAATTTCTTTATTTAGTGGCTAGATGTGTAAAGAATGCAATCAGATTTAATTCTCAAGGTGAGTTTAATCAGTCTCCAGATAATAGAAGGCTAGGAACTAACCCTGACCGTATGCGTAAAGAAATATTTGCTGCTTCTGATTTGTTATGTGGTAAAGTTGATTTTAGAGTCGGTGATTTTATTGATATTTTAAATGATGCCACTTCGAATGATGTTGTTTATATGGATCCACCTTGGCAAGGGACAAGTAATAAAAAAGACCCAAGGTATGCTTATTTGTTAGATATTGAACTTTTAACAAGAGGTCTTGAGGATTTAAACTCTAGGAATATCCCATATTTATTATCCTTTGATGGTGTATGTGGAGGTAGGTCTTATGGTAATGGTTTACCTGAATATCTAGACCTCATGAAAATAGATATACATGCTGGCAGATCAAGTCAAGCGACCCTTTTGGGGAGGGACGATATGACAATAGAATCACTATACTTATCACCAGCATTAATTGAGTTAAGTGGTTATGGAAATATACATGAATACCATAAACTTTATGCTTAATTATCGTATCTATCTTTTATTATATCCTTGATAAGCTCTTGAGGAGAGGTTCTTATTTGTATACTTTCCTCAACCACTTTATCAAAGTACGCAACATCAATTCCTTCCCATATGATATTTATACTTCTTTGAGTTCGCATCGCTACGTGAGTATAATTTTCAGGTGACGCCCAGTAGCATGTTTTGCAGATGTTAACATCAAAGTAATCTTTTAGATTAACACATTGCTCACAATCCCAAGACTTAGATCTTTGCATTGATTTTGAAAGAAGCATAAAGTCGTTTGGATCGCGATCTCTTGCAATATCTCCGGATATGTAATATGGTATTTTATGGTCAATTTGCAATTCGCTCTCGGGAAGGTGTTGTTTAGATATTGCACAGATTAGACCATCACGTAATATAAGCTTTCCTTTTAATGAACTAGGGAAGTTAATTCTTCCTCCGAATTTATTTTTTTTAATGTCTGAAGCTTCTCCAAACGTATATTCTGCAATTGTTCTATTATCTGAGCTTTTTATGTTTCTGGTGATTAATGGTATTCCATTATCTCGAACATCCCCAACAGCCCTCGCGCCATGAACAAAACCTGCATTTCTAATTTGCTCAGAATTTATGGAACCATTTTTTATTATATGGTTTATTACAAATGCAGCGCGAGAACTACAAACTTTTAAAACATCATTGATATAATCTTCAAGATCTTTTGTCACTTTCAATAATCCCACTTAAAAATGGAACTATGATAATCATCAGAGCTATTGTCAAATTTGATTTCTTGACTGGTCATTTACCATAACATCACATTAAAACAACTTATTACAGCATTCCAAGATTTTATTTAACTATAAAAAATAAAATTATATAAAAAAATATACTATTATTGAAGTTCAATAAATTTGGAGGGTAAAAATATGAAAATCTCAATTAGTTTACTATTGTTAATTTGTACGTTTTTAGCTAATGCTTGTCCTAATGGTTTTTATTATGACGAAATTAGAAAATTATGTATCAGTCAACATGATCCTTATGTGACAGCCGAAAAACCCGTGACGTGCAAAGGTGTAGGAAAAGGAACATCTTGTTTTCCGAGCAATTAACAATATTACCACAAAAATCTAGTAACAAATATTTGGATTATTATCTTTTTCTACCAAACTAACCATTAGATAAAGTTATTCAACGTGTTGTAGTTTGAATCAAGAAAATAGTTGTTTTTTAATAACAGCGCCTATTCAGTATAAGGCGCTGTTATACTAAATTCTTCTGAAAATGGTTGAATTTAACATAAAGGTGCTAACGCGTCTCGCGACATTTTAACTCAATCAAAAAATGACCGCCAAGGCTTAAAAAGATAAACTTTCCTAGCGAAAATGAGAGATTTTTTTGAAATAACATTTTGTTAATAAATCATCACTCTGGCACTTCATGCTAATTTACCCCGCTAAGCCTTATTTTTGTTAATTATATATATTATTTTAGGCTCCGTTTCCCAAACGGAGCCCAAGCTCATTACTTCATTAAAAAACACTATCGAGTTATGTTAGGATTAAATTACGCACCGCAAAAGTTTTACTGGAAGTAATCGAAACACGGTATGTGCTCTATAAACAATAAATTCCTGTTAAATTGGTAACTATCAGCTTAGGTATGAGCTATTACAGTTTATTTTTGGTTCGATTAGCTGTTTTTTTATTGTCTCAATTTGATTCAAGTAAACATCTCTAAATTTTCCTTCTTTGTGCCGTTCTTTTATGATGTATTCAAATGCTTCAATAACACCATTAAAATCACTATGAGAAATCATAATTGAATTGTCTTTCTGTTTAAAAGCTATGAGCATTTCATCTTCTGGACCAATATGATCAATAATAAAATATTCACTTATTTTAGTTATTTGAGCATCACTTAATATTTGTATATGACCAGATATTTCTGTATTTCCAGTTATGTTGGCATCACCATAAATTTCTGCATTCCCAGAAATTTTAACATTGTCTTGTATTTGAGCATTATCATATATTCTTGCCTGGTTGAATATTTTCACGCTTCCCTTTATAACGGCTTTGTCATGTATTCTGGCACGACCAAATATTTCTATAATGTCCTTTTTTTCTAAGGAATAAACCTTTGCATCGCCATATATTTGGGCATCGTCATATAATTTAATTTTCCCAGCCTGAGAACTATCGCCAATTGAAGCATTACCAAATATTTTAGCATTGCCATAAATTTCCGTATTACTCCCAGCTATCTTCGCATCATCGAATATTTCTGCGTTGTCATACATAGAGACCTGATTAATTTCCGCGTTTCCATGTACTCTTGCATTACCATATATTTTTGTATGTGAGGAAGATGTATTTTCATTACCAATTATCTTCGCATTGCCGAATATTTCCGCGTTATCATATAACTCAATTTTTTTTGTTATCTTAGCATTGTCATATACTTTGGCATCGCCATATATTTTTGCTTTATTATCTATTTCAGCTTCACCATATATTTTGGCATTACCATAGATTTGTACCTGATGGTGTACTATTGCGTTATTTGATATTTGAGCGTTATTGGATATCCTAGCTCCACTATAGACTTTTGCGTTATTTGATATTTGAGCGTTATCGGATATCCTAGCTCCATCATAGACTATTGCGTTATTTGATATTTGAGCGTTATCGGATATGATAGCATTACCGTAAACCATTGCATTGTCATATATCCAGGCACTACCTTCATGACTTAAATTTTTTTCTTCCTCAATCCATCCCCCAAGGTCACCTTTCTTTACATCATTAAAAAAACGAAGAGCACGAATTCGATGTATAGCTCTCCCGTTAATCTCTTTTGTTATATATTTAACTAATTCATATTTCTTATCCATATTAGCTCCGGAAATTTAAAATAAGATAGACATAAATATCTCTTGATATTTGTTTTATTATTAATATTTAACAGGGTATAGTTAGCATGAATACTTAATTTAAGTACAATTAATATGTGTGAAAATTTATTGTTAATAATTATTAATAAAATGTTTTTTATTATCTTATAGCTAAATTTTGCTAAAAGTGTTTTCCTATTGATTCACTTATCGCATTATTGAAGTGGGAATGTCTATTACGAATAGATAGTAAATTTCAGCGTACTATGATGGTTTTAATGCAAAAAAATTTATTAAAAAATATTTAATTGAAAAATAAATTAATTTTACATCAATTTAACTTTATATTTATGTTGTTTTTTGTGATTATTTAACGTTCTAGTTAATGGGCTTTTTAATTCAAAACATCTTACTAAAAATAAAGGAAATGATAATGTATTTTTTTATTCTTGAAGTAGGTTCAGGTTCGGATAAAAGAAAGATAGGATTTAATTTTAATAAACTTGCAAGGATGGAGAAAGAAGAAAGTAATAAAATTAAATTTAAATTTAAAAGTGAAAGTTATGTTAAATATTTCAATACAGAAGAAGAAAGAGATTTTTATTTTGACTATATCGCTATTAAACTAGATGATATTGAATTACTTTTCAATAAAAACATAAAAACGAAGTATATAAGATTACCTCAGGATGAAATAACAAATACATCACAGATAATATACGTTAATGTAAATAATAGTAATATAACTTTTCAATTAGAAAGTGAGTATTTTTATTTAAGTTTTAGGACACAAAAAGAAGCAGAGGATTATTTTTATTCTCTAATGAAAAAAATTGGGGCGATTGAGCTTAAAAATGAAGCATAGTAATTAACAAATCAAGATTTAAATAAATGATAAGTAACTCGTTTTAAAATATTTGGTATATTAGATACCATTCAATTAAATGTTAGTGTATCAAAAAACTAGCACTAAGCCTGTCTTTTATACAGAAGAGCCTCACTTAATGTGAGGTATTTTTTGTGTGCCGTATTAACGAATGCTTTGACTTTTATACGTAGTAAGTATTTCCAAGTAATTAAAGCGTAAAATGCATTTGCTGAACAGTGAGTTTACCCATTGACAGGAACTGTTTTTAACTTTATTAAGAATATACACTAAAAATTAACTAATTTTTAGTTACTAGGGGCAGTGACCGGGTAGCTGCGGTAACCGCCAACGCTTTTTTGTATGGTTGAGTCTATCCCAACAAAGGTACGTGAGTTCCCACAGGATGCAAATTAGGATTTAGCGCTGTCAGAGTGCTGACATTCAAAAATCTAATCCCCCTTTTAACCACACACCAAAAACAAATAAGTCAGCTTAGAACGCGATTTAGCGTGTTTCAAATTCTGTTTTTTTGAATCAATCTCTAAGAAGAAAAACTGTGATTTTATCCCAAAAATCGCAGTCATAGCCCCGCCACGCCTGCGCACTAAATGTAGCGTTTTCGTTGCACTTTCAAAACAGGTGTTAACCCATGCTATATATAGCTTGCCTTAGCCTTAACAGGGCTAAAAAAATCGTGCAAAATGATGCAAAACGTTGCACTTTTAGACATGATTAAAAAAGCCATGCGCTTTGCGCATAAAAGGCGACAACGAAAGCACCAAAAATCAAAAAAGGTCAGGGTCGCCGAAGCGTGGCGAAGCCACTACGATAGAGAAAAAGACTCAGAATCTCCCCTTCCTGCCAAGCCATACAATATAAATAACAATATTTAAGGTTATTTTCCCCTGACAACGTCACGCAATGAGCCAGGTGAGCTTGCGAACCGTCACAGACGATTTCGTCTGTGGGCTGTACTGCGCATTAGTGGTTTACCGCTTACGGGGGAAATGGCACGGAGAGTTCTGAGCGGAGGGAACGTAGGTTCCCTGCAAGCGAAGGCTTTTTCGTTCTTGTTTTTTCTTTTTCTGTTAAAGGTCGTTATGGTTATATTGCATCTATTGCTTTAGATGTATCTAATGATAAAAACGGTTCTGTCGCATTAAAAATGTCTGCCTGATAAAATGAATATTTGAATATTGTTTTCAGAGATGAGTAGCGGTTATGTGTCTTGTTAAACAAAGCTTTAAACGTCTCCACTATCCCGTCGATGTCATTTTAGTTTGTCTACGTTGGTATCTGGCGTATTCCTTAAGCTTGCGCAACCTTGAGGAGATGATGCAGGAAAGAGGAATCGATGTTGATCACTCCACGATTCATCGCTGGGTTTTACGATTAACGCCAAAACTCGCCAGGGTTGCCAGAAAGAAACGAAAAATCCATGGTGGCACCTGGTATCTGGATGAAACCTATATCAGGATAAAAGGGAAATGGCATTATCTTTATCGTGCCGTAGAGGCTAGCGGTGAAACGATAGATTTTGTTCTCAGTCAAAAGCGAAATAAAAAATCTGCATTACGCTTTTTAAGGAAAGCTATCCATCAAAATACCTACCCTATGGGGGTGAATATTGATAAAAGTGGGGCTAATCTGGCTGCATTGATGTCACTTAATCAGGGTGAACTGGGGATAAAAATAAGACAATGCCGTTATAAAAACAACATAGTAGAGCAAGATCACCGTTTCATTAAAAAACGCTATCGAGCGATGCTTGGCTTTAAGACGTACCGAACGGCAAAAGTTTTACTGGAAGGAATAGAAACACTGCATATGCTCCATAAACAACAAATCCCTATCAATGGCCTAATTCTCTGTCCAGTAGATGCTTTTTACACTTTAGCCGCCTAACAATTCTTCTAACTACCACAAATTAAACTTTCAACATTAATGCGACAGAACCGTTAATCCACCTTATGTTAAATAGAGCCCAATTTTAAAAAATTATGTTTGTATGTCCTTAAGGGAGCATTCTAACTCTATCTAAAGCGATACCTTTCAGCGTTTTAAAGGGGATTAATCGCCCTTTGGGGAATAGAGTTTTAATAAAAAAACAAAAAATGACAATTAAATCGCTGAAAATATCAGTGCTAACTGCTAACAGTCCGTCAGAACAGCATCCGATAACCCGCTTTTATTATGAATTTTAATGTTGTAGTTACCAAAGGTATGAATACGCCCGTCTTTAAGTGGCTGGGTTAATTCCTGTTGGATTTTTTGACAAAGAGAGAAGCAGCCTGTTCGCTCATGGAAAAGGTTTTCCCATCAATATTTATTTCAATCATTATTTTATCTCTCGGTCATCGAAAATATCGCTTAATTGTATCAGCCGTCATACAAGTGACCTCAATACTTTTTTTGTATCGTTATTGGCACAATAAAAAAATACATATCTGAGGTTTGAGTATGACAATATATAATGAACTACCCGAAGATATTCGGCCTTATATGACCGATTTTAAGGAAAAAGAACAAGCCTACCAACAGGCCAGACAGTCTTTTGCTCAAAAGGAGCATGATGTTGAACTCATTAAAAACAGAAAAGCGGAAACCCAAAAAGCATTAAAGGAATACGATACGCAATGGCGACAGTTATTTCATGAAAATAAAGGTGAAATGACTAAACAAATGAAAGCCCTGCGGACTGAGTGCGTATTAGCTAAAGAGACGCTGGAAGAGTTTAATAACTTAATTGCTGTTGCAGAAAAAGATATAACGCCATATCAATGGCAACTAGGCGAGGCAGCCAGTCAGTTAATTGACGCGCAGCATAAACTGATTGCCCGTTATGCAACCCATTTATTTAATCATTTTATGCAAGAGCAGGGTAAAGTCTTAAATGCCGTCATGCGTTTTTATTACTATTCCCTGTCAGTGAATGAAATTAATAACGCAGGGGCATCAAAAGTTTATGAGGGCGTTAATGATAAAGCGGTAATGTTTAAAGATTTTACCGATAAACTAATGGTCAACTGGCGGACTAATTTAACCCATTATGACAGGGAGGCTTTACCTTTAAAAATTAACTTTCAGTTAAATAATGAGGTCTATCTTGACCAACAACTCAAACCTACACCCTGGGAAATAAAAAGAGCGTCTCTTTCTAAAAAAACCTGACCTTGTTATGATTAACAGCATAATCACTGAGTGATTTAATCAACCAGGAGTGAGTCTATATATGGCGATGCGATGTCCTGTTTGTGGTGAAACGGCGCATGTGCGCTCCAGTTTTTATGCAACTAAAACAACTAAAGAGAGCTATCATCAATGTAAAAATATTGAATGCTCCTGTACTTTTAAAACGCTGGAAACCCTCTATAGTATTATTCGCAGGCCTTTGTCACCGGATGAAATCGAAAAAAAAGCTGAACCAGACTTGCTGCCTAAACAGTCTAATGTACATTGTTTGAGTAAATATGGTGATAATTTTAAAGTAGCCACATAAATTTATCCCCATCGGCTAGTTAGGTGTTGCTTAAATAATTAGTAGTTTTTCGTCCGAAAAAGAATAAAAATACTGGCAATAAAATAACGAATCTTGTCGTAAGGGGGTAACTTTTTATTGAAACATTATTCGTAACCTTTTTTTTCTTTATAAACATCAAGCATTAGTTCTAATAATACTGTTAGTCTCACATTTTCTCTTTCTGCTATCTCTCGAAACTCTCTATCAAATTGAGGGCTTACGCGGGTTGCAAAAGTAAGAGTTCTATTAGTTTTCATCATGCTTCTTGCGTCTTTTCTAACATAGAATTTTTCATTGTCATAATATTTGTTAGATGGTGCTATTTCGGGAGATTTTAAGTTTGTTGTAACTTCTTCTGGGGAAGGAGGAACCCCTAACCTTTTTAATTTTGATAAATTAGCCATTATTCACCCACTTGGTTTATTAATGATTGAATAAGTTCATCTGCTCGTTCATTTAATGCTTTATAGCGCGTCTCTGTGACAGAATATCCAGAGTTTTGGGCTTGTCTATATGATGGTTTTTCAAACAAACAGCCCGCAAGAACTTCATACCCCGCTTCTTTAATATAATTTCTTGTTTCTAACTCTTCTGATTCAGTACCAATTTTAACCAGAGCAAAAACTAACTTTGGTTTAGGGATTCCTTCTTTTACTAAACTATGAAATAACTTTATAGCAGGCACCAAATCATCCAAAGATGCACCAGTTGGTTGTACCACCAAATTAGCCACTCTTGCTATATCTAAGGTTCCTTTACTAGCTCTTGCTGGACCATCAATAATCAACAGTTCATAATCATTAGCTATGGAAATAGCTTGAGTAGCAGTAGAAAAAGATTCGACTGAAACAAGAGGTTGTATATCAAATTGCAATCTACGACGATGCCAATCAATCGTCGTAGATTGTTGTATATCAAGATCGGCAATCTTTGTTTTTAATCCTTCTATTGTTGCCTCTCTGGCTAAAGCTCTACTTAATGTACTTTTACCTACTCCACCTTTTTGTGACACAAAAGCAATTATACATGTCATGTAATTACCTTTTTTTAGCTTAAAATTAGATTGTAGCTATCCATATTATAGATAGCAATAATATTTCAGCAATCTTATATTAAGCTAGCAGCTAGCTATAAAAATGCTAAAACAATATAAAAAATAAAATTTATTCTTTTAAAATCCCCTTTTTAATTTTATAAACAGCCTGTTTTCCTTTTTCTCGCATACGTGAATTATCTGCTTTTAATGTATTTTGCTTACGGTTTTTAAAAGTTACTTTATCAGTAACAATATCTAAAGAAATTTCATAATCAGGGAGATCATTTATTTTTGCTAATTGCTTAATATCAAATTTAAATTTTCTGAGCTCCCTTGATGAACCTATTTTTGAATGAAGTTTTTCAAGTGAAATAATAAATTCATGCTGACTACCACAATGTTTACGAGCTATCTCGTATAGACGTCTATCTATAGCCTTCCTAATACGAAAATAATCAGGACTAATTTGTAACACTTTAGTCTTTGTAATTGCTTGATAGAGCCAATTTGGTAAAGTAATTTCCACCATTCCTATATCCAATTTCCCTTTCTGTTTCTCAACAATTCTCCAACTATCAATTAAACCAAATTCTACAGTTTCCTGCTCATCAACTGAGTAAACAATGTTAGTTTTAATTGTTGTTCCTTTAAGACGAGATAATGCTTTTTCTAATTCAATATAAGATCGACCGCTTTTATTTCTATTGGTAGTGACGAAAAAATCATAAGGAGTAAAAACTACAGTACGGCTAATAGGTTCATTATTATTAATCGCTTCTTGTAACTTAGATATGGCATAAATCCACACATCTTTGTCAAAGATAGTGGCTAATCCAAGTGAATTAGATCTTACATTTACAGTTACATTGCCATTTTTATATTCCCTATCTTTTGTATCGCCTCCTTTTAATGCAAAAAAAGGATGCTCCATACTCGCCATTTCATCGCGAAAAGCATAAATATTAACTTCATCAGCAATAAAAAATTCCAACTGCTTATGTTTTAAAGGGCGTAATGTCTTCAATTTGTGTTTTTCTCTTTTTGTATATTATAGGTATGATCTAAGATCAGTTATTAGAATTTTATTAATACAGATTGATTAAAATACAAACAACTTGTTTTCGTGATTTACGGACGCTAGTAATAACGTGATTTGCGGACATTTTATCGTGATTTGCGGACAAGTCAAATAAAACAACGAAAAAAACAAAAAAAATATGTGGATAAGTGCTTTACTTATTCGTGATTTGCGGACATTTTATCGTGATTTGCGGACATTTTATCGTGATTTACGGACATTTTATCGTGATTTGCGGACGATTAATGTTTTTTTTACCTTAAAAATCAATTAATTAAATGCTATTTTTTTATCTTTAACTCTTTTAACTTATACATAACTATATTTAACTGCCTTTTTTTGCACTTTTACTGTGGATAACTTTTCTGACAAAACAAGTAAAACTTATTCAACTTATTTAATCCTAACTACAATTCCGTATTGATTAACATTTAACCAAACAAGTGCCCTCATTACTTTAAAGCTAATCGTGATATTCCGCTTCCTCGCCTGTTCGCTCGCGTTGCTCGGTCTCTTGGCTGCGGCGAGCGGTAAATATTTCAATATCAAATACTATTCATAAATAACCATAAAACCCTCTGTATCCGCTTCTGATAGGTTTTATTGGTTAAAGCTATGTCAAGTAGCTTCAAGAAACAAAACCCCGCTAAATTCGACACAGCTAATTTTTAATTAAATGGCTAAATATAAACATCGACCTTAAAAAATTTCACTAAAAAACCCGGAAAATCGCAATCATAGCCCCGCCACGCCTACTCACTAAATGTATCGTTTTCGTTGCACTTTCAAAACAGGCATTAACCCATGCTATATATAGCTTTCCTTAACCTTAACAGGGCTAAAAAAATCGTGCAAAATGATGCAAAACGTTGCACTTTTAGACATGATTAAAAAAGCCATGCGCTTTGCGCATAAAAGGCGACAACAAGAGTAACAAAAATCACAAAAGGTCAGGGTCGCCGAAGCGAGGCAAAGCCACTACGACAGGGAAAAAGACTCAGAATCCCCCCTTTCCTGCTAAGCCACACAATATAAATAACAATATTTAAGGTTATTTTCCCCTGACAACGTCACGCAGTTAGGCCACAGGAGGTTTTGTGGCCTAACTGCGCGTTAGCGGTTTAACGCTTACGGGGGAAATAGCACGGAGAGTTCTGAGCGGCGGGAACGTAGGTTCCCTGCAAGCGAAGACTTTTTCGCTCTTGTTTTTTCTTTTTCTGTTAAAGGTCGTTATGGTTATATTGCATCTATTGCTTTAGATGTATTTAAGGATAAAAAGTGATTGCATCTATAGGTGGATAACGGTTAATCCCACCCAAATTGTTATCCTTTGATGATAAAATCTTAGTCAATAATAGAGAAATTTGTACAAAAAACGGTCAATAATAAAATATTGATGTAGGGAAACTTGCTCAGTCAAGAACATAAAAAGGGAATATTAAGGTATTGGTGGGTCGGTTCTGTCGCATTAATGTTGGAAGTTTAATTTGTGGTAGTTAGAAGAATTGTTAGGCGACTAAAGTGTAAAAAGCATCGACTGGACAGAGAATTAGGCCATTGATAGGAATTTGTTGTTTATGGAGCATATGCAATATTTCTATTCCTTCCAGTAAAACTTTTGCCGTTCGGTACGTCTTAAAACCAAGCATCGCTCGATAGCGTTTTTTAATGAAACGGTGATCTTGCTCTACCATGTTATTTTTATAACGGCACTGTCTTATTTTTATCCCCAGCTCACGTTGATTAAGTGACATTAATGCAGCCCGATTAGCACCACTTTTATCAATATTCACTTCCATAGGATAGGTATTTTGATGGATAGCTTTCTTTAAAAAGCGTAATGCAGATTTTTTATTTCGCTTTTGACTAAGAATAAAATCTATCGTTTCACCACTAGCCTCTACGGCGCGATAAAGATAATGCCATTTCCCTTTTATCCTGATATAGGTTTCATCCAGATACCAGGTGCCACCATAGATTTTTCGTTTCTTTCTGGCAACACTTGCTAGTTTTGGCGTCAGTCGTAAAATCCAGCGGTGAATGGTGGAGTGATCAACAAAAATACCTCTTTCCTGCATCATCTCCTCAAGGTTACGCAAGCTTAAGGAATACGCCAGGTACCAACGTAGACAAACTAAAATGACATCGACGGGATAGTGGAGACGTTTAAAGCTTTGTTTAACAATATTCATAAGAGTCAATTATATCTGCTTGTAGTACAAGGTTTACAAATCGATCTTATCAAACAGACTCTTTTAATGCGACAGAACCGCAAATAGTATTAAGCCCCAAACATTTAACAATAATATAAATTTTTTAATTTCTTCTGGATTAATAGAACGTATCAGTAGAGGTGAATTTAGAGTAAACAAAAAATATGCTGTAAAAGTAGATTGGACAAGAGTTCAATCTATTGAATGGACATCACTATATACCAGAAAGGGAATATTAGAAAAAGTAACAATAAACAAAGAGTAGTAAGCTAGCCGCTGACTGAAAGGACTGCAATCCTAACAGTCAGCTAATCCAACAACCTACTTCAACTAGGAGTCGGACTATGAAAAATAGTACCTTCCACGTGCTTATCTGTAAAGCAAAACCCGAACTATTAAAACATTTCGCCCGCATTTCCAAAAATCTTACCCGCCGCCAACGTGATCGCATCATGAAAGTTGTCGGGGGTGCAGCATGAAAGGATTCGCCAAAGAAAAACTCTATAAATTTCGTAATGAATTTCCAGAACTGACAGACGCACAATATGAAACAGCAATGCTTCTCTCTATCGGAATTAACAAGAAAGATATTGCTGTATTCCGCAATGTTTCTTATGTCGTAGTACGAGATACATTACAAGAAATTAAAAACAGAATGGATTTTTATTCTGTTAATCACATCCAATCAGTTTTTCAGTGTCGGTTAGTCACATTCGGGTTAACTCAATGTGTCTTAAATGAAATAAATCGCCATAACACAAATAGTTAACTGACGGTACCCTACATTTTGTAGGGTATCTATTTTGCTCCATATCCTAAATAATTAATCCCGCATTTAAAATAAAAATAAATTTAGAGTAGCTCCTTCTGATACCGCAAGTTGCGCCAATATCATGGGAAAGTACAGCCAGCCTGTTTATCTCTCGGGCTGGCTTTTTGACATATAATTAATTCTGACAATATTAAAATTACAATACGCGGATTAATAACATTATGACCTAAATTCCATCCACTCATCACCAGAAAAACGGGTAGTTTGCGGGAAAGTGCAGGGAACTACGTTAAGAGTTTTGCTTACCACTCATAGAAACCCGTCAAGATAATATGCTCCTAGCCAGAGGGAAATCAGGTGGTCGACCTAGAACTTATCCAGATAAGCTGGAGCAGGCTCGCATACTTTATCAAAATTCTAAAAAGTCGGTTCGTGAGGTCTGTGATTTATCTGGTTTATCAAGAAGAATGTTACTTAGCTACATGAAAGAGCACAAAATGCCTTAACGTAGTTCCCTGCACTTTCCCGCAAACTACCCGAAAAACACTAAATTTTTCCTTGAACTGAAAATAACGATTACAAACCACCTAAAATATGCCACTAAAACGAGCTGTATGCAATTTTGAGCGGTTTTTTTATTTTAAACGTAAAAACCCATGTCCAATAAAAAATAAAAGCTCATGATGCGTTACAGGAATTTTTTATAATTGTTTCTAAACTTCACTCAAATTACCACCCTGAAAACAGCATAAAACCCACAATAAAAAAATTTGACTTAAGTCACAAAAACATGCTTGTAGGTTATTGATTATAAAATAATTGTACAAAAAGTATACAGAATAGGTGGCTCCTTAAGAGATACCAACGAAAAAATTGTGTCTCTGGGGGAACTCATTGTGACTCTCAAGTGAGATGTAAAACATCATAAACCTGAGTAATGAGACTTACCCTCCCGCTAGTTCTTTCTTACCGACCCAAAAGGTCAAAAGTTGAAAGCGTTGTGATGACCAAGTAACTGTGTATAGGGACAGTGAAAGCGAGCAACGCGAGTAAATGGGGGGGACTATAGGGGGGGAATCTTTTGTAACAACTCAGTGAGATATAATTTACTAATAATTACATATACTTATAAATACATTTAAATATAATTATTTTTAATATTTTATTTATTTAATCTTTTAAAATAAAAAAAATAATAACTATAGGTTAAGTAAGATCTGGATCTGGTAGTAATAAACTCCAATAAAAATAATCCTTTTAAACCCCATACGCTCACCGCAGTGAGTGACCGACGACAGGAGCGAACGAACGAGGAAGCGGAATATCATCAAATCTTGAATAGTAATTAGGTTACCGTTGAATTAAATATAACTTTTTTGTTCTCATTCATCCTTAAATATATATAGGTAATATTATGATTATTTGGATCTTAGAGGTTTTTGTTGAAGATAAAAATTGTTTTCAGGTTGGCGGAATATTTAAAGAAAACGAATTAGCAATTAATTTTGTTAATAAATTAGGATTACAAAGAGATTATTATTTAATTTATCCGTTTAAAGTCATTGATGAAAGTCATAATTTATTTAAGATACCAGATAATCTATTAAAAAATGAAAGTGAAAAAAAGAAAGGGGCTATCATCAGGAAATCATTAGAAGTAGCTGTAGTAATGATGAAAATAAAACGAACATTGATTAATTAATATTATTTTAAATAAAGATTCAAACAGCATATAAAAATATTAAATATAAAGGTTAAAATAATATGAGACAACAAATAATAAAATTAAAAAATACATCAACAAATAATATTGTTGAACATATTAAACCTAATTTGGATAATTATTATTGGTCGTTAGAAGTAAGATATAAAAATAGTATTTGTTGGTATTTTAAAGGAATCTTTTCAACGCAATATGCTGCACAAAATTTAGCGAAGGAAATATATGGTAATACCCCTGAAATTGAAACAAGAATTTGTATATGCTATCTGAATGAATTTAAATCTGAATGATATTTTTTTGAGATTTTTTGAGACGTGATGTCATTCTGAGACAAAAAACACTTTCCCCCCATTGGCCTAGCAGGGTTGTTCGAAAAATAGGCAAAATTAAAATATTTTATGTTGTCCGAAATCGTTCGTTTTCGTACATCTATAAAAACAACTGTACAAAAATAGGTTAAATTAATTTCGTACACTATGTATAATAAGTACATCTATTTCGTACAGGAGAAACAAAATGTCACGGGTTTTTGCTTACTGCCGAGTGTCAACATTAGAACAGACTACCGAAAATCAACGTAGAGAAATCGAAGCTGCTGGATTTAACATTAAACCACATCGAATTGTCGAAGAGAATATTAGCGGTTCGGTTGCTGCTAATGAAAGAAATGGATTTGTCCGATTAACCGACAGATTAGAAGCTCAAGACGTTCTTGTGGTAACAAAATTAGACCGACTCGGACGAAATGCTATTGATATTCGTAAAACCGTTGAAAATCTTTCCTCATTAGGAGTTAAAGTTCACTGTTTGGCATTGGGTGGTGTCGATCTCACGAGTCCAGCCGGAAAAATGACGATGCAGGTTATCTCAGCGGTGGCCGAGTTTGAACGGGATTTGTTAATTGAAAGAACACAGGCAGGAATAGTGAGAGCAAAATTGCAGGGTAAAAAGCTCGGTAGACCTAGGTCACTGGACGACAAACAAAGAGAAGAAGTGATATCTCATTTAAAAAGCGGTCAAAGTATCAGTTCTCTTGCTAAAATCTTTAATACAACCCGACAAACGATTATGCGAATAAGAGATGCAGAATTTGCAACGGAAAAATCTGGGATTCCAGCGTAGAACCCTCTATTGAAGAAAGCGCCAAATTCTTTTGTTAATTTGGCGTATCACGTGAGACGATTTATCGGTATTTACGGATAGACTAAGCCTGTGGTAGCAGTCTATGAACATCAGGTCGTGGTTTCTGAGATGCTTGCCAAAGTTCATATTGAGCTTGCATTTCGATCCACATTTCAGCACTTGTACCAATCGCACTTTCTAGTCTTAAAGCCATATCAGCAGAAATGCCTGAATTGCCATTTAAGATGCGAGAAAGAGCAACTCTAGTAACACCTAATGCTTTTGCTGCCTCAGTAATTGAAACGTGGCTTAAATATTCACGTAAAACGATTCCTGGGTGAGAAGGGTTATACATTCTAGTCATAATTACCTCAATGATAGTCTTGATAATCGACAAGGATCACGTCTTCGTCTTCAAATTTAAAAGTTAATCTCCAGTTTCCATTAACAGATATTGCCCAGTGACCTTTTAACGCCTCTCCTTTTAATGGATGCAACTTCCAACTTGGTGCTGACATATCCGAAGGTTTTTTTGCAACATTTAAGGCGGTTAATTGGACGCGTAATTTTGCAGCGTGTTTAGCTTGAATTCCTGAAATTACGCCTGTTTTAAAGAAACGCTCTAGCCCTTTGTGACGAAAGTTTTTAATCATAAACTTACCTTGCGTACTGTATATATACAGTATACAAAAAGGTGATATGAAAATCAATATAACCACCATAAGTTAAATAGAGGCGATTTTTCGCAAAATTTTTATGCCGCTACCTTTCCCTTTTGATTTCAAAAATCCAGATTATGTTCAGGTGTTTGAGTGGCGTGCTGAACGATTACAACGTTTACGTCAGGAACCTGAGAACATCAAACGATTATTTCGTTTTTATAAGGATAATCCGGCTCAGTTTATTATTGACTGGGGCATGACAACGGATCCGCGCAATATTGATTATGGGCTACCGGTCACGATCCCGTTTTTGCTGTTTCCCAAACAGGAGGAATGGATTGACTGGATAATGACCCGATGGCGGCAGCGGGAAAACGGTATTACTGAAAAAAGCCGCGAAATGGGGTTAAGTTGGACTTCAATTTCACTGGCGGGTTCTGTCGCATTAAAAGAGTCTGTTTGATAAGATCGATTTGTAAACCTTGTACTACAAGCAGATATAATTGACTCTTATGAATATTGTTAAACAAAGCTTTAAACGTCTCCACTATCCCGTCGATGTCATTTTAGTTTGTCTACGTTGGTACCTGGCGTATTCCTTAAGCTTGCGTAACCTTGAGGAGATGATGCAGGAAAGAGGTATTTTTGTTGATCACTCCACCATTCACCGCTGGATTTTACGACTGACGCCAAAACTAGCAAGTGTTGCCAGAAAGAAACGAAAAATCTATGGTGGCACCTGGTATCTGGATGAAACCTATATCAGGATAAAAGGGAAATGGCATTATCTTTATCGCGCCGTAGAGGCTAGTGGTGAAACGATAGATTTTATTCTTAGTCAAAAGCGAAATAAAAAATCTGCATTACGCTTTTTAAAGAAAGCTATCCATCAAAATACCTATCCTATGGAAGTGAATATTGATAAAAGTGGTGCTAATCGGGCTGCATTAATGTCACTTAATCAACGTGAGCTGGGGATAAAAATAAGACAGTGCCGTTATAAAAATAACATGGTAGAGCAAGATCACCGTTTCATTAAAAAACGCTATCGAGCGATGCTTGGTTTTAAGACGTACCGAACGGCAAAAGTTTTACTGGAAGGAATAGAAATATTGCATATGCTCCATAAACAACAAATTCCTATCAATGGCCTAATTCTCTGTCCAGTCGATGCTTTTTACACTTTAGTCGCCTAACAATTCTTCTAACTACCACAAATTAAACTTCCAACATTAATGCGACAGAACCGAATAATTATCAGCAATCCGACCCGATTTTTGCAACAGTGCCTCTAGTTTTTAATCAAAATAATATCGCTCTCTTCAACTTTTAAACGTAACAGATTGAGTGCATCCAGAAGGGTTTAATCTGATCCGTTTTATTAAAGTAGATCAATTTTTATATAAATAAATTAAAATTACATTGATAAGTTTTTTTATCTAAATTAATAACTATTTATTACCATGGGGAATATCAATAATTGGAGATATTATGACGTTATTTAAAAGATCTTATATTATAAGTTTAGCTTTGTCATTAATGTTAAATTGTAACTTATCTTTTGCTGAAGCTATAAGACAAGCCGCAGATTTAGTAGTAATGAATGCTGATATTTATACTTCAAATCCAGCTAAACCAGTAGCTCAATCTTTAGCTGTTAAGAATGGTAAGTTTATTGCTGTTGGTAGTTATGATTATATTAAAAATTTAATAGATAAAAAAACACATATTATTGATGCACATGGAAATACTATTATTCCTGGTTTAACAGATTCACATACGCATCTTTTACTAGGCACTGAATTATTTTATGGTGTTGATTTATACGGAATTCAAGATAGAAAAAAATGGAAGGAAATGATAAGGAAAAAAGATTCTGAATTACCAAAAGGAGCTTGGATTTTAGGTGGAAGATGGGAGATACAAGATGGTGAATCATTGCCAACTAAACAAGAACTTGATGCCATAGTAAGTAACAGACCTATTGTATTAGCTGATTCTGATTTCCATACCATGTGGGTCAATTCTGCAGCCTTAAAGGAATTAGGAATTACGAATAAAACTCCTAATCCTTCTGGTGGAGAAATAACAAGAGATCCAAAAACTGGTGAATTAACAGGTCTGTTAAAGGAAAATGCTCTTGACTTGGTAATTAATTCACCAGCATATCAAAAAGCATTGCCGGCAAAAGAAGATTTAATATTAAAAGTTTTTAAACACTTTAATAGTCTTGGAATAACCTCTGTACATGATATGTGGTCAAGTGGTTTTGATATTTATCAAAATTTACTTAATTCTGGAAAATTTCCCATGCGGGTTTGGTTTGGTTTAATGGCTGATATATCTGATGAAAAATCAAATCCTAAACAATTTAAACATTATTCTGAAATAAGAGAAAAAATGAATAATTTATCTCTTAATAAAGAAGAAAACTGGAATCAAGGCCCCCAATTTAGATTTGGTTATATAAAGTATTTCGCTGATGGAGTTATGTCAACTAGAACTGCAGCTTTACATGAAGAGTATTCAGATTGTCGACATCATTATGGAGAGTTAATTCATACCCCAGAAAAAATGAATAAATTAGTAAAACTTGCTCATGATGAAAAGTTCCCTGTAGCAGTACATGCAATAGGAGATCATTCTGTTGATATGGTAATTGATGCTTTTAAAAATAACCCATCAAAAGCAAAGCAACCTGACAGAATTGAACATATAGAACTTGTTAAAATGGAAACAATTCCTTATTTTGCCAAATTAAATATTGTTGCTTCTATGCAACCTGATCACGCTATACGTCCAACTTATACAGAGGCTAGATTAGGTAAAAAAAGATTAAAACGTAGCTTTGCTTGGCAGGCAATACTAACTAGTGGAGCTAAATTAGTCTTTGGTAGTGATTGGCCTACTGCTATAGAAAATCCAATGATTCAACTGAATGATGCTGTCTTAAGAGAAAAAAATGGTAAGGTATGGTATGGAGAGAATGCATTAACATTTGATGAAGCGCTTTATGCTTATACACAAGAACCCGCCAATATAGCTGGATGGGGTGATAAAACAGGAAGTATTTCAGTCGGTAAATTTGCTGATTTTGTTATTCTGGATAAAAAAATAGATAAAAAAACACCTATAAATATCAGTAATATCAAAGTAGATCAAACCTGGTTTGCTGGAGAAAAAGTATACCAAAAATAATACATAGTCTTTCTAACAGAAAGACCACACCTTTGCACACTTATTGACTTAGGTGGGGTATGATATTAAATATGGTATTTATGTTATAAAATCTTTAATTTAAATAGATGAATGGGCAGTCTGATCTGCCTTAATAAAATAGATCACCTAATTTTGTTGCGCAGAACACCGGCTTCCTTAAGGGTTTTAATTTGAGTATCAAGCGATTGTTGACTGGTTGAAACTCTGGCATAACCAAAAAACCGCATTAAATGTCTCCTTAATCGATTTAAAGACACAGAATGTCTTTTATTATTACAAAACGATTTAATAGACATTTTAGTGCGGTTATTTTTACCTGTCTAAAAATTTATAAATAAAAAAACAATGATGCGACAGCATTATTAATTGTTATTGGTGCAGGGATGCATAGTTATTGTTTTTTATTAATTAACCCGATAGTATAATGTTATATTATAACATAATTGTTTTGCTAATTATCACTAATGAAGCATTTTTTATTTTAACTAGACCACTCAGGGAGTTTTCATTACTATGAATTGCGCTATAACTCGCCCGTCCAACGTTAGTAATCGATTATTATCGATCGATGCATTAAGAGGCATTATCATGCTTTTAATGTTATTAGATCATGTGCGAGAAACATTTTTCCTTCATATGCAGGTCCCTGATCCAATGATAGCGGGTGAAACACCGGCTGAACTTTTTTTTAGTCGATTTACTGCTCATCTTTGTGCGCCGGTTTTTATTTTTTTGGCCGGTTTATCGGCTTATTTGTATGGAAGTAAAAAAACATATTCCCAGTTAGCCACTAGTCAATTTTTATTTAAACGCGGGTTATTTCTTATCATCCTTGAACTCACGTTAATCAATTTTGCTTGGACTTTTCAATTACCGCCGGCAAAAATTTTTCTGCAGGTTATATGGGCGATTGGGTTTTCGATGATTGCCTTAGCAATTTTACTTTGGTTACCAAGATGGCTGCTGGTAGTGCTGACGGTTTTATTGATTGCGGGTCATAATCTATTAGATACATTGCATTTCCCAATCGATCATTTTATGCATATTCCTTGGGCAATACTGCATGATAGAGGATGGATTGAGATTACTGACAGTATCAAAGCGCGTACATCTTATCCAATACTACCATGGATCGGTTTAATTATATTTGGTTATTTGGCTGGTTCATGGTTTACAGAAAGTTGTAATCAGCAACAGCGATTAAAGAAACTAAATTGCTGGGGTGTTGGCCTGTTAGTTGGTTTTATTTGTTTAAGAACAATTAATATCTATGGTGATAAACCATGGATATTAGCGGGCTCTTGGCTGGATACCGTGATGAGTTTTTTGAATATTACCAAATATCCGCCCTCTTTATTATTCATTATGTTGACGCTGGGCATTGGCTTACTACTGCTTCGGTTACTTGAGCTAAAACAAAATTTACCATGGTTAAAACCCTTAGTAACCTATGGTTCAGTACCGATGTTTTTTTATATTTTGCATCTTTATATATTGAAATCTCTCTATTTGATCGCAATGGCTATTTGGGGAACAAATCAAGGTGAGTATTTTGGTTTTGATCATGTTGCGATGATCTGGTTAGTGACCATCATATTAGCGATACTTTTTTATCCGTTTGTGAAGCTGTTTAGCCAGTTTAAAGCGCGCCGCAAGGATTTAATTTGGCTAAAATATCTATAAATTATTGGCACTGTTGCAAAGATCAGTGTGTATTGCTGATAATCTTTCCTGATGATTAATCAATGGTGCCCCACATGAATGTTTTTAAAGGTCGACACTTTACCCGCGACATTATCCTATGGACAGTACGCTGGTACTGCAAATACGGCATTAGTTATCGTGAGCTGCAAGAGATGCTGGCCGAACGCGGCGTACATGTCGACCACACCGCTGGGTTGAGCGTTATTCACCTGAAATGGAAAAACGGCTGCGGTGGGACTGGCGTAATCCTTTCGCTCTTTGCCCGTGGCACATTGACGAAACGTATATAAAGGTAGCTTATGCCACAATAAAAGGGATTGAAGTGATGCGGGTACTGCGTAAAGGTCAGGCTAAGTCATTTTACTTTGGCCATCCTCTGGGCGAGTAGAGTCTTTGGAATGTAAGGCTTTCACCAACAAATTAAGGCTACCGTATCACGATTTTTGCAACAGTGCCTTAATTATTGGGTAGTAGGTGGTTGTATCTGGCAGTTTAATTCCTAAATTTTTGTTGGCACGTATACTCGCCCATCGTTATGATGGGATGATACATGTCATTAACGGATAGAGATGTAGAGATGGGCAAAGCAAAATGGCTCACCGGTATTAAGAAAATGGCCGATATAACGGGAGCAGCGGTTGGTGGAGGGGTTGGACTTTTAGCCAATGGCCCTTTGACGGCAGCAGCAGGTGGGGCGATAGGAGTCATCATTTCACAGATCATCACTGAGGTTGCAAGCCGGGCTTTATCTCAGAGGGAAGATATTAGAGTTGGCTTATCAGCACGCATCTCTATTGACCGCATCAATGAATTGCTTGAGGAAGGTCATAAGCCACGTGATGACGGATTCTTTGATGAGGAAAGGAGCATTGCTGAGGAAGTATTCGAAGGTTGTTTGATGGCGTCAAAAAATTCCCATGAAGAAAAGAAAGCGATCTATCTAGGCTATCTGTTTGCGAACCTTTGCTTCAATAAGAATATATCAAAAGATCAGACTAACAGAATTGTCGCAATTGCGAGCAGATTAACGTACAGCCAGTTATGTATATTACGAGCCTTTATATTTGAAAATATACGCTCAATACTTCCATTGATAAATCATGACTTCACCAAAAACAATGCCACATTCGAGCAAATAGTTGTTTTGCAAGAGATTTATGAGCTCGATGTTTCAGGTCTTGCGATAATAGAAGATCAGCATACATTCTATTTCAATCAGGTAACCCCAAGCAAAGTAAGGACACAAGGTATTGGAACAGCGTTGTACGAATTGATGGAGCTGGAAAAAATACCGTTGGAGGACTGGATTGGCACAATCCGCCCTCTTCTGACTGATCCGTCTTTTCCTCATAAAGAATCAACAATTATGCAATAATGGTGGCTATTTGCATGAAAAATTAGCAGAATGGGAAGTCTTTTATAACTGTCATCGCCCCCATTCTGCTAATTTTTCATGTAAATCGACATCATCTTTATAATCAATTAACCGATAAAATTCCTGCTTATCGGTGAGATGAGAGCGCTCTACTTTCCCATTTAATCTGGGTGTAGCTGGCTTGATATAAACATGCTCCATACCTAAATCATGCACATGCCAATTGAATTTTGATTGAAATTCGTGACCATTATCAGTTCTAATAGTTTTAATTCTAAAGGGAAATTTATCAACAATATAATTAATACAATCAATTGCATTCGCCTGATTATGTCGTTCATAAATTTTAAGTGCCCTTATGCGTGTTGCATCATCTATTGCAGTATATTGATAACGTTTAAATAAAGGCTTAGAGCGGCTTCGCTGATTTTGAGGGAGTTGATTTAGCTTATTTCTTAGAAGGACATAGTAGCAGCCAGAGCGTGATATTTTGATATTGTGAAACCGGAGAAGATACCAAGCTATCCGTTGGGGGCCAAAATGATAAGTTTTACGCAAGTAAATAACGAGTCCTTCAATATGTTTTGCAACTCTTCTCGTCGGATTTTCAGGGCAAGGTTTATTGTTGATTAAGCCTTTCTCGCCTTCTCGTTCGTAAGCTCTTTTCCATGTGTAATAGGTCTCTCTACTTATCCCAAAATGGCGACAAGTTTTAGCAACGTTTTTGCTCTCACGAGCATGATTTAAGATCTTTGTTTTGTGCGCAATATCTCGTTTAGCTTTAATATTCATAATATCTGACCTCAGGCTACAATTAGAAAAAACTAATTGTCAACCGAAGTCCAGACTTTCATAAATTAATAATGTTACTTTTATTTGACTCAGTTTGAGTCATTTGTTGGTTTAATTTTAACCTTGTAGTTAAAGTTATACTCATAGAGAGTGAATATTTGTCTCAGTCTGAGTCATTTTTCCAAATGAACACGTTTTTGAAGTATAAAATCAGGATGCTCTCCGGCGAGTAATAGTAATAAGGTATATTCACTTTTGGAGATTTTACGGTGTTGTGCGCTATCTGGGTTTAACTCTTTTCGTTGCCAGTAATTCAGTGATATGCCAAATAACTTAGCTATCTCTTTTTGGGTTAATCCCGTTTTTACTCGCAATCGTTTTACAGTTTCAGCAGTTAGTGCAATATCAGTCATGGTTTATTTTTTCTGCAATTTTTATTACAAGTTTATGAAAAATTTCTTTTTCTTCATTAGGTAATGAAGAAAAAAATCTATCATAATCAATTTCATTCAAGTCATCTATTTTTATACTAATACTAAAAATCGTTTTACGACTAGTAGACTTTTTAGGATCAGATATTTTGGTTTTTGATCTGATTTTTATTTTTTTTTCACAACATAATGAATAATCTTGGTTTTCTTTTGTACATGTCACGCTAAATGTTCTATTTCCAATACCCTTTCTTTCATATAAGGTGTTTAATACATTTTTATTTATCATGGATTGCCTTTATTAAAAGATCAAAGCCTATAATAATTTACCGGCTTCGATAGTGGTTATAGTTTGAAATACTTAATTGTCATAATACTTCAAAGGCGTCTAGCAGGGGCGCTAACGTGGTGTCCTGTGCGTTATATTAGTCTTGTTGTTCACTTTGTTCACGTATCGGCGCAATTTGGTTTCATCAATCTCTTGTAATAATTTTTTGCGCCTTCCATGCCCTTAAGGGCATTAAAAATAAAACAGATGTACCTGACTGGCTTTGTTCAGTGTAGCCAGCCTGGTTAAGTTGTATAAGGGTTGTTTATAGCACAGAGACAAACCCAATTAACTTGATGAGTTGTTCGGTTGTCAGACCATTAAATTGAACCCCATATCCCTTGTAGCTTTCTCTTATAGTTCCATCTATACCATTCGATGTGTTAAAACCAGTCATCGTGTTCCAACATGGCGTCAGCTTTACCAAACGCCTTAGCATGCCTTTTACAATTTGCCGATGTTCATCATCCTGTTGTTTTTCTTGATGATAATCATTAGCTTTTTTTATTTCATTGATGGCCGTTATTAATATTTTTCGATTAATATCTTTTGCAATAGCTGTAGCACTACGCATGGGTGATACAGTACATTGTGACGATTTTGCATATCTATAGTAATAGTAGTCAATACTACCAGTGAGTATTATTCTGTTGTTTTCTAATCTGGCAAAGATAGCGTAATGACGATAGTTAGCGCTTGTTAGTTTCAAACGGTGAGCGCAATTTTGTTCTAGCTTATCAATGCGCCAGCCGTTTCCCAAGAAAATACATACACGTTCAAAAAGCGATGAATATTGAGATTTAAATGTTTTATTACTCATGTTTTTTCTTCCAAGTATGGATATTTAAGGGGCTTCCGCCCCGCTTTTGATGGTTATGCCTTGGCTTCTACGCGATACCAGCCTTTTGCTTTTCGGCGGCCATCTGTTCCATACATTTCGCGGATCTCGTCCATTGTATGTTCTTTACGGTTAAAACGACTTTTATGTTCTTCTGGACGATAGAACCATTGTTTCTTTTTTGCTGCCCACTTGCAGCCAATTTCTTTTAATTTTTCTTTATGTTCTAGGGTTTCGCCGCTGATCCATACCCAGTTACCGATGACTTCAAATATCGCTCCAGGCAAACCGGAAAGTATTGTTAGTACATTTTCAAGTTCTTCACCGTAATTGTAACGAGCATTGTTATCTGTACTTTGAAACTGATTAATTTTTTCAATGTTAGCCATCAGAAAATCAAAGGCGGTATTAACCGCTTTCATCAATTCAGTGCCTAAAGGATTACGATCTGGATGATATTTTAATGCGAGTTTTTTATAAGTGGTCTTGATATCTTTTTCAGTTAGTTCACCTGATAGATTAAATACATTTAATGCTTCTTGTATGTTCATTTTTTCTCCTGCCCGTTGGGGCTATGGTGGGTAATGGGGGATCCCTTACCTTCTAGATATTAGACTGACTATGGTCAGTAATGGCAAGTGTTTATTTTTGTTTTTTGCTATAAAAATTATGGCAGGAGTTATCCCTCAAGGTTATACTGTGGCGATGAAAAAAACACTTTCCCATCATGATAGCTTGTTTAAAAAATTCCTTGGCGATATTGCGATTGCAAAGGATTTCCTGGAAATCCATTTGCCTGAAAATATTCGCAAATTGTGTGATTTTAGTACGTTAGCAATGGAGTCCGGTAGTTTTATTGAACCCGATCTGCGTAGTCAATGCTCTGATATGCTCTATTCTGTGCAAACAACAGCGGGAAAAGGGTATATTTACACGCTTATAGAACATCAAAGCCGGCCAGAAAAATTGATGGCTTTCAGGTTGTTAAGATATAGTGTGGCGGCAATGCATCAGCATCTTGAGCAAGGTAATAAAACCTTGCCGGTCGTGATACCGCTACTGTTTTATCAAGGTAAAACTTCACCTTATCCTTACAGTACCCAATGGCTCGATTGCTTTGCTGATCCAGAACTGGCAAAATCTGTCTATATGCAAGCATTCCCTCTGGTTGACGTTACAGCCATTCCTGACGAGGAAATCATAAAGCATCGACGTGTTGCGCTGATGGAGTTAGTGATGAAACATATCCGAGCACGTGATATGCTAGAATTTAGTCAGGAGATAGCAGGTTTATTGAATCAGTATGTAATACAACCAGAGTTGTTTAAAGGATTAATGTATTATATTGTTGAGCGGGGGAATACTTCGGATGCAAAACAGTTTTTGCATCAGATTGCGGAAAAAGCGGATGATTATCGAGAGGTTGTAATGACTATTGCAGAACAGTTACGTCGAGAAGGCGAACAAAAAGGTATTCTTAAAGGAATTCAAAAAGGTAAACTTGAAGGTAAACTTGAAGGCATTCAAGAAGGGATGCAAAAAGGCAAGCTTGAAGCACAACTTGAGATAGCAAAGCAGATGCTCGAAAGTGGTATGAACAGGCTGTCAGTGATGAAATTTACTGGATTGTCAGAGTCTGAATTAAGAAACCTGTTTAAAGATTAAAGTATGATCGAACGCGAGAAATTAAGTCTAACATGCCACAGAACTGTTTCTTAGAAGAAATAGCGTATTCCTTGTTCATCAAAAAGTTATTTTCAATAATCAATTCCTATTCGCATGAAATAAACGCCTGTCTGTACTGATTAGCATCGAGCCAATCACTCCAGAGCGTTGTTACCCACCGCTTGATTTTGTTGCAGGTACGGCTTCGCCTACTCGTCCGCGACGAAGATGCCCACTTTTGAAGTCGCTATCTTCTGCTCAATAAAACGGGCAGACATAGATAACGACATGAATTTTGTATGTTACTTTTGTTTTTAAAAAGGGATCTATGGTGTCTTACTGATATAAGGTAAAAACTTACTTTATTTTTTAATTGCTTAAATAATTATTTTTTTACTTATTACTGTCTAACTTGTCTTAACGCGGCTACCCTGTAAAAGAACCTTAATTACTACGATTGATCTCAAAAGTAAAATAGGTATTTGCTTTTTCATCTTTTTTTAGAGATATCAAAACACCTCTTTTCTCTTCATTAAGTTTTAGAGGGGTAACTGTAAGCTCTTCCAAAATATCATCGTATTTAATAGTAACTTTTCCTTTTGCTATCTGTTCTGCGTTATCTGTTCTTAGTATAACGAGATCTAATATTATAGTTCCAGCTGAATCAGGAATTTCTAATTTTTTATATTCAGGTTTATCTGTAAAAATTGATTTAAATTTCGTTAACTTACCAGTAGAATCAGTTACATTTGCTTCGAATACATCATTCTTTTTAAAAATACCGTCAATAAATTTAAAGTAAATAGAGAATTTTTCACCGTACTGTTTGTTGTCGTTCATATTATTACCTCATAAATTTAAATCAAAAAATTATTTATTTTAAAAATAGAAAAATTTCTATTTTCGTTTTTAATTTAATTATTTTTTAATGTATAAAAAAGTTAGGAGTATCATTAGTTCATTTTTTTAGATAATAATAATTATATATATTTTGATTATTTTTTAATTTATTAACTATTAAGTTTAATTTATATTAACTTATTATACTTTATCCATTAAATAACTATTTTATAATGTGAGTATTGATAATGATATTAATAGTGTTAGTGCTTTAATTAAAATAATATTTTTATAAAAATTAATTATTAATTTTTATAAATTACCACTTAAACTCTAACAAATATTTATATTATTTAATAAGGAAATTTTTTCTGTTATTCTAAAACGTATGCTGTTTTAAAAATTTTAACTAATTCTTATGATACTATCGCTTCATCTTAAGAGATATTCCTATGACATGAGTGCATCTTAATCTTTCTTGTGGGTATGAATATGAGCAATAATTTTTTCAACGAAATAGTAAGTTATAATATTTAGTAGTTTTTTTTATCAGCCAAAAGGTGTAAATCAGTAAGTTGTATTATTTTCATTTTTCATCTTCCTGAAAAAACCTCCAATATTGTAACATTTAGACTAGTAAAAATTGATAAATTTAAAATTATTATTTAATTTATTCATTTAAAATATAAGTATGTTTATTTATGTTAGTTGTTATTTAAACGTATTTATATCATATTTTTAAAATATTTTTTATAAACTATAATTGTGATTAAAATAAAAATTTTTATTTTCTAATAAATTTTAGAACCTATCATATAAAAAATATCAATAAGTTAAAATAATATCTCTTTAAAGAGAATACATAGATTGCTTTTAAGAATTAGAAGCGTGACTTGGTGCTTTCATCTAATTATACTGACTCTAAATTTTTAGCTCGCTTTTGACCACTTTAATCTCAATATTACTAATGTGATTTTAACAAATATTATAACTCATCAGATATTCATTTCTATCTATACCATGGTATTTAGATATTTTTTCTAAGGAGAAAGTATGATCTTTAAAGTTGTTGGTTTAGGCCATATTAATGTTGTTGTGGATGATTTGCCATCAGCAGTTGAATACTATAAAAAGCTTTTTTCAGCTAAACAAGTGCAAATATTTCCCCATTTTAAAAATATTGGCTTTGCTAAATCAGCTGGATTTATGCAATTCCCTGAGAAAGTTGATGTCACAATTTCATTTTTAAAAATTCTTCATACTTCAATCTATATCGAACTTATGCAATATCATTCACCAATAGGAAAAGAAAAAGATATTTCAGAAAAATTCAGTAATGATATGGGAGATATAGGACATATTTGTCTGAAGGTAGATAATATTGATGATGCTTTTTACCATATTAAAAATATACCTGATACAAAATTAATTACTGATCATGAAGAATATAGGCCATATAAAATTGATGATATTACACCAGCTGAATTTCAATTTATTGACAATGAAGCGGAAAATAATCAAACATCTAAAAAGAGTGTATGTGATATAGTCGGTAAAATAAGATATTTTTATTTTATTGATAAATATGGCATTCAGTGGGAGTTTGAGCAGGGGCATTCTGATATAGGTGAATAACTTTTTAACGTAAATTTTTTATTTTATTATGTAAAAAGCGATATTTGGTAATATATCGCTTTGTCCTGATTTATTAATAACTATGTCATGATTAGCTCTGATGCGTTGTATATCTGGCATCAGTTTGGTTTTTTTATTTAGTAAAACCGGCGTCCTATTTGGGCTCCGTTTGGGAAACGGAAAATATTGTACGTTAAGATGATTTTTTGTACTGACTGACATCAACAGGCCTCAAAGGACGATACTTCCCTTCAGCCAGCTTCTTATTGTTTCGCCAGATATAGTCCCCTGTCAGATTAATGTGCTTCCAGCCCAGCGGAGACACGTGTGACAGCAACTGATCATTGATATGTAGCCCATTCTTTTTCAGTAAATTAATAGCGTTTTCCATATATACGGTATTCCACAATGTGATCGCGGCGGTAAGCAGCGTAAGCCCACTGGCGCGGTAGCTCTGGTTTTCCAGACCACGATCCCTTATTTCGCCCAGCCGATGCATGAAAACGGCTCTGGCAAGGGCATTCCGGGCTTCCCCTTTGTTCAGACCCGCCTGAACTCTGCGACGCAGTGAAGGATCGCGAAACCAGTCCAACATAAACAGTGTTCGCTCAATTCGACCGATTTCCCTCAGCGCCTTAGCAAGCCCATTCTGTTTTGGGTAGCTCGCCAGTTTTTTCAGCATCAGAGAAGCTGTCACCGTTCCCTGCTTTATTGAGATCGCCAGCCTCAGAATTTCATTCCAGTGTATTTCTATCTCTTTGATATTCAGTGGAGTAGTGGAAATAATTGACTGTAGAGCAGGATATTTATCAACCTTCCCCTGAATAAATAACCGCTTGTCATGAAGATCCCGGATCCTTGGTGCAAAAGCAAACCCCAGCAGATGCATCAGTGCGAAAACATGTTCCGTGAAACCTGCCGTATCGGTGTAATGCTCCGTTATTTCAAGATCACTTTCGTGATATAGCAGGCCATCAAGTACGTGGGTGGAGTCACGCACCCGACTAATTACTTTGGTGTAAAATGGGCTGTACTGGTCAGAGATGTGCGTATAAAACTGTACCCCCGGCTCCTGACCGTACTTCAGATTGACCTGACCCGCATAGCGGCCATGGCTGCCAACCCGAAAATTCTGGCCGTCAGAAGATGAGGTTGAACCGTCTCCCCATAAAACCGCCAGCGGACGTGACTTCTGGGCATTAACCAGTTCCGCCAGTGCAGCAGAGTACGTTTCATCACGGATGTACCATGCCTGTATGTTTTCCAGCGAAGCCCGCGTGGTTCCCGGACAGGACTCTGCCATTTTGGTCAGCCCCAGATTGATACCGTCTGCCAGGATGGTGGTAAGCAGCAAACGGTTATCCTGTGGACGGGTTAGCGGGTTCTTAAGATGAGTGAAGTGTCGCGTGAAGGCTGTCCATCGCTCAACTTCATCCAGTATTTCTGTAATTTTGGGGTGCGGCAGCATGTTGTAAATCAGGTCAGCCAGTGGTGAGACTGTCGAAGGAACGCTGTTATCCAGCGGAGTAATCTTTACACCTTTATCTGAAATATCCACATCGGGAAGATCTCCAGTTGCGGCCATTGCGTTAACTTCCTCCAGACGGGAGGCCAGGAGCGTCAGCCTCGCCTTAAGATAAGCCCCGCATTCTGTTTCAACAGGTAAATTTAACTGGTTATTATTTAATAACTTTTCGAAATCGCCGCCCGGCATAAGATAGTCATCGAAGTTTTTGTAGCGCCGGGAGCCCCGGACCCAGATATCACCCGCCCGCAGTGCCCCCTTCAGCTCGTTCATTGCACAAATTTCATAGTATTGCCGATCAATACCAGAGGGAGTGATCACCATCTTTTTCCAGCTCTCTGGAATGAAATCCAGCGGTGCCGATGGAGGAACTTTCCTTAGCTGTTTACGGTACATCGCACGGATAGTATCAAGGGCATCATTAAGCGGTAAGGCGGCCGGAGTGGCCCTCAGCTGCAGGGCTGATAACAACCGGGAAGAATATTTACGCAGCGTGCTGCATTTTTCGGTAATAAGGTGAAGCGGCTCGAAATTATCCTTGCGTGCAAGAAGCCGGGTTTCCTCCAGGCTGGCGGCGAAATCTTCCCACGGCAATATCCGTTCAACAGCAGACAGTGGATCTTTGCCTGCATTGCGTGCATCCAGGATAACCTGACCAACGGAAACATACTGACGTAATTTCTGCTGTATCAGCTTGCCCGTTTTCTGAAGGCGTTCAGCCTGCTGACGTTTTGCCCGGCTGAACATGCTATCCAGTATACGTTCATGCAGTTCTATAATTTCATCAATGATTGTAGCTCTGGCCTCAGTCAGTACACAGACCATCGTTGCATACCGACGCGCAGGGGCAAAATCAGCCAGATCGCGACTGCTCATTTTGCGGCCTTCACGCGCGAGTTTCAGCAACCGGTTCTGGTGAACGGTTCTCTCCACACCTTCCGGTAGCGCCAGTGCTTCAATGGCGTTAAGGCGGTCTATATGTTGCAGTACATTCTTTCCATTGATCTTTCCCGGAGGCTGAAGCAACCACGTTAAACGGGAGATGTGTTTTTCAGTTGTCACCAGTAGTGTATCAAGCGCTGATTTATGCGAGATGCCAAGATGCGCATTCAACGTGGCATAAACCGCTTTATCACCCAGTGTCATTGCTTCAGCACAGGTACGCTCCACAACATCAACACCAGGAATGATAATTCGCTGTTGATGCAGATACTTCAGCAGTTCCTCTGCGATAAGTATGCCCCGATCAGTCCTGGTAGACAGAGGGAGAAGATGCTGGATGCATTCTTTCTGAAGTGCCCCATTAAAGGTCTTCAGTTCCAGATATCGATACAGTTCCCCCAGATGCTCGCGCCGGGTTGTATCACGGCCGGAAATATATTCCTGCCAGAGTTCTGCTGACAGTTTAAGTCGGGAGCCGATAATTTTGAGAAATTCCGAGGGTGGAGACGATTTTTTATCCGGGGCAAAGCCTACATTTTTCAGATAGCAAAGAAGAACAGCAAAACCAAAACGGCTGGCAGGTTTACGGTGAGCATTAATAAATGCCAGATCCTGCTCACTGAAATACGCCATTCGTGTCAGCGTTAACTCATTGTCCGGTAATGCCAGTAATGATTCTCTTTCCGACAGAGAAAGAATTAGCCTCCGTGCCATATAGTTTCCCTCATAAATTATTCGGTGCGGTATTTTTAACAAAAATGCTTATCGCATAAGGGTACACCCTAGCGCTATAACCAAAACGTGACGACACTCCACTAATGAAATAACCTAAATGCGATAGAATAAATGCAATAATCTAAATGCGATAATGTGGTAAAAAAATGTTTATCAGAGCTTATTTAAGAGCATCGACGAAAGATCAGTTCGCCGATCGGGCAAAAGAGATGTTGGAGCAGTTCGTCCAGGAACGGGGACATAAAATCGCCAGCTACTACCGGGAGAATATCAGCGGCACAAAACTTGACCGCCCGGAGCTGGGACGCTTACTGATGGACAGTCACCACAATGATATCTTGCTGGTCGAACAGATAGACCGTCTGACCCGTCTGAGCAACAGCGACTGGATGACGCTGAAAAAGCAGATAGAACAACACGAGCTGCGGATTATTAGTCTTGATGTGCCCACATCATGGCAGTCGCTGTCAGATAAAGATTCTTCGCAGGTTGACCCGATCACCCGCGCAGTAATAACTGCTATCAATAACATGCTAATCGACCTGATGGCTGCAATGTCACATAAGGACTGGCAGAGTCGCCTCCAGCGACAAAAACAGGGAATTGAACGGGCACATACGTTGGGTAGATACCGGGGAAAGCAGGCAGATCGGGAACGGCATCAGAAAGTGATGTACTACCGGCAGGTAAAAAAACTCAGCAGACGCGACAGGCTACAGTACTTCCCAGGTTTGTCGCATTCAGGCCTTCTATAAAGACGTTGAGTCTGATTAAAAAGTAGCCTTAACGTACAATAATTTTCGATATCCAAACTGACCCCTGTTAGCGGTTAGCACAGTTTTAATATTGTTAATTCTGAACAAAGACGACTGTTCCCTTTAACGCGTTGAAGGGTATCGATTTAGGTAGAGGGCAAATGCTCCTTAAGGACATAAAAACATAATTTTTTAAAATTGTCCTTTATTTAACATAAAGGTGCTAACATGTTGTAGCACCTTTATGTCAAACAGAATAGGTTTCCTACTAAAAAATCGTTTTACATGAAGTTCTTCACCCCGCGTGATTTAACGACTTTTTCATACGCAGATATTTTTTTATCTGCATACTGGATAACATCTTTAATAACTAACTTTTGAATTGCTGAAATTAAAATTTCCATTAATGAAAAGTCTGGATTATTATTTTTTGATGGTAGTGAAATCATTAATTCATCCGCATCTTTTGCATAAAAATTCCTTCCGTAATCAAACTTTTCAGTATAAGAAGATTTATGAATTGACGTTGTTATAAAAATAGCTGCCTGCTTGGGTAATTTTTCAGTATGAACAACAGCTATATGATCATCTGCTCCATATTCATAATTTCTATATTTTGCGGAACCAAACATGTCTATTGTGGTTGTATTTGCAGAAAATACTGTCACATCATTACAAATAAATGCAGAAATGCCTTCATTAGCTTCACCCGCAGTCACAAACGGTAAATTACCAGATAACCTATCTGCATTTTTTAAACGCTTACCTCGAGTTGATGCTCCAAATAGCGACTTAAGATTATAATTACTCCATAAAAATTTGTTGTTTTCAAACTCACCTAAAACCTTTCGCTCTTTGAATGTAAGTTCGTAATCTTCCAGTTCAGCCGCAGTTAAATATGCCTTAAGCTCTGCTATACGCTCTGCCTCAAGCTCCGCTATACGCTCTACCTCAAGCTCCGCTATAAATTTATCCATAAAATCAAAGTCTATTTCTCCGTTTTTAGTGGGAAGTTTAATTTTGAAGTCTGACTTTTTTAGTTTTGAACTTGAGAGTTGCGTTCCATAATCAAATCCAACTAATACATTTTTTAAAGCTGAACATATAAAAACACCTGAAGCATAATTAAATTCTATATTT
This sequence comes from Arsenophonus sp. aPb, assembly GCF_029873475.1. Classification (NCBI taxonomy): domain Bacteria; kingdom Pseudomonadati; phylum Pseudomonadota; class Gammaproteobacteria; order Enterobacterales; family Morganellaceae; genus Arsenophonus; species Arsenophonus sp. aPb. The sequence continues at coordinate 21,130 of NZ_CP123501.1, read as the reverse complement.
GGTATTTTTAATATATGGACTTTCATCTCCACGCTGGCTTTATACGGATGATAAAAAATCCCCCCATCAGCACCAAAAAAGTTGACACTGATAAAATTTTCAAAGTGTCTTGCGGCTGATATATTTTCAGTTCCAAAATATCCTAAAATACCATTATTATAAGACTTTGCTGAGATTCTAGGTATACTCCCTTTCACTAATTCGCTACTAGAAAGTAATGATCCGGTGTTTATTTCAAATAAATCACCAACTTTAAACTCCCCCCACTTAACTCTATTTAATTTATTGTTAAGTGAGGAAGTTATTTTCCCAAGCCGTTATCTCCACCTTGTTTTTTAAGTAAGTTAGATACTTCCCAAGCAAGATAATCATCTACCGTTTTTTTGAAATCTGCTAGAGTTGGCTTAGTATCTACAGGTATTGACTGATTCCAGTCCGCCCCATTATCAGGATTAATGGTGTTTTCAAAATATTCTTGTTCAGTCAATATATTCAGCTTACTTTTACCAAAACGGACTAAATCAACAATTTCCTGGTAACGAGCTTTAGCGCGATCGGTATCTTTAAGGTTATTGCTGGCTTTTTTGCGGTTGGTGCGGGTATAGCCATCATTGGAAAAATCGATAAATTTGACCATTTCGTCCTTGTGATGAGCTTCGTTCACCTTAAATACATAGATATAGGTTTGAACACTGGATTTACCAATAAACAGGTCAATAGGCATTTTAATGCTGGCAATCAGTGTGTGTTTTTTAAGGATTTTTTTATTTATATCTTTTGCTTTTCCTGAGCCCGCTGAACCCTGAATAATAATCGCGGCATAGCCACTGTTCATCATGGAAAGTGCTTTTTCAACAAAAACCATCCCGTTACTTTTGGCTGAATAAGGTGGATTCAGAACAAAGGCATTCGCTGGAAAGATTTTGTCTGTTTTACCAAAGCCGTATTTACCATCAAAATCGGTAAGTGAGTTTTTATTTAAAATATTAGAGCTACCATCACCCATTAAAATCATATTTAAGATAGCCAACATATAGACACTGGATAACAACTCTAACCCCAAAAGTTGCTCAGCTTTAATGCGCACTTCTTTACTTCTCAATTCTTCCGGTGAGGTAATGCTATTTTTTGCATCTATCAGCATTTCATTCATGGCAGCAACCAGCAATCCAGCTGAGCCGGTTGCGAAATCCCAAACATAAGAATCCTTATTCACTCGAGCAAGTTTAACTAATAAAGTGGCAACATAAGAAGGCGTTAAAACGACATCATTGAGTTTATCTTGTGTAAATCCTAGCCAGCTATACATTTCATTAAACAACTTACCGGTAAAATCCGTGGTGAGGCCGATTTTGTAATAAATTCCCAAGTCATCAACAATTTTTGTAAATACCCGCTTTAACTGGCTTTCACCATTAATCACTTTATTAATATTTTCGGTGGTGAGTGTATTTTGTAGCGTTCGAATAATTAATGACTTTTTAGTCTTAGGCAATTCTTTATAATGTAAGAACGACTTGATTTTATTAATAATGATCTCACCATCCGTATACCCAACTTCGGTTGATGATTTTAATTCACTTTTTTCTAACGGTTTAACTTTCCCAGGAATACCAATCGTCGCAATAATCGATGCCGCCACCAAATAAACGCGGTCATTTTCACCCAACCCTTTTTCATTTTGATAAATGTCATTATTTAACTTAACTAAACAGGCATCGATTTCTCTTTCTTTTTGACTTTTAAGATTACCCAGTTCTTCGGGGGACAACTGTAACGCATTAACTTGTGCAATGAACGCATCAAAGTTTTTTTCCGCTAAAAACGATAAATCTGAATACTCAGCAACTTTTTGCCCCGCACCTAAATTACTTTTTGATACATAGTAAACGCCGATTTCGTGTTGTAACGTTCCTGTTTCATCAATAAAACCGGTCATCCCTATCGCGATAATATCGGTATAACTAGTATGGTGAAGCAAGGCATTAGCGTAATGAACTGCGCCATTAACCGCATAATTATTGATATTTTTAAAGTTAGGTTGATTTTTAGCGGTTTGATTATCAACTATACCGTCGGCATTAAGTTTTACCAGCTTATCTTTATACCCCTTATACTCAATTAAAATGGGATAAACATTACCTTGTTTATCTTCCTTTATGAGCTTTACATCAGGTCGATTACCACCCACCCCGCCATTTTTTGAAAAATAATCATTAAGCGCTTTATCTATTTCAGTATTTAAGGGGTTTTGCTCTAACTTATAGTCCAAATGGTAAGATTTAAGCCAGCCATTAGCCATGTCAGCAATATTGGGTTCAACTGATTGTAATTTAGCCATGTTACTTCTCTTATTCTATTTTTATTGTTTAATGTATTACACTGATTTTTAACTGTTTTTTATTTTACCAACTTTATCTGATAAAACTGTTCACCTTTTTTATTGGTATACTCTGCCCCCATCACCAGCATTGCTGCAATCCGGTCATTAATCGCTATCAATAAAATACGTGAGAGAAGCAATACAGGCAGCCATCACCATAAAAATGGTCATGGCAATAATTATGTTAATTAAAGCAATGTAACATCCTAAAATCTACTATTTCTCTAATAATTACTAAAAACAAATAAATCAGCTTAGAACACAATTTAGGGAGTTTAAATTCCGTTTTCTGAATTAACCCTTAAGAAGAAAAACCCAATTTTACCCCCAAAATCGCAGTCATACGGGTAGTTTGCGGGAAAGTGCAGGGAACTACGTTAAGGCATTTTATGCTCTTTCATGTAGCTAAATAACGTTCTTCTTGAGAAACCAAATAGCTCACAGACCTCACGAGCCGACTTTTCAGAATTTTGATAAAGTATGCGAGCCTGCTCCAGCTTATCTGGATCAGTTTTAGGTCGACCACCTGATTTCCCTCTGGCTTTTGCTGCTACTCTTCCTGCTTCCGCGCGTTCAGCCTTTATCTCTAGCTCCATTTGAGAAATAGCACCCATAATGGAAAGGAATGCCCGTCCTGTTGCTGTTGAGGTATCTATATTTTCGCGGAGCGATTTTAGTTCAACTTGCCTGTCTTTTAATTCATCGACGATTTCAAGCAAATGTGAGAGTGACCGCGACATCCGGCTTAACTCTGTGATAACCAGTATGTCACCAGTACGGATGTAATGGATCATATCTTGCCAACCAGGCCGGTCTTTCTTTGTGCCATTTATTTTGTCGGTAAAAACCTTTTCACATCCGGCTTGCTCTAATTGGTCAATTTGTGCATCTAGATTTTGTGAAGTTGAACTTACGCGAGCATATCCAATTAATTGTGTCATAGGTAATAAGTGCAAAAAGAATAAATCATTTAGGTTTACGCACGTTGTTTATTGCTAAAGTTTTTGCGCTGTTTTTTTGGATTGTACCACTCATTTTCATTATATTGGGGCATCCGTGCAAGAAGTATACTTTTTGCACTCATCTTATCCGGAGATTTCCCTTTGTCACATCGCACTATCCTGACTGAAAGGCAGCGTCAAGACTTACTAGAATTACCAAAGGATGAACCTACATTGCTGCAATACTATATTCTAAGCGATGAAGATATTTTGCGTGTTAACAAAAAACGTAAAGCAGCCAATAAACTCGGCTATGCTCTACAGCTTTGTGCCTTTCGTTATCCTGGAAGGTTACTGCAAAAGAAAGAGTTTATTCCGCAAGAAACATTAAGATTTATAGCTCAGCAGTTAGGCCTAGATCAGAATGAGCTCATAGAATATGGTTTGCGTACTGAGACCAGATATGAACACTCATCTTCTTTACAACGTTCTTATGGATTTCGTACTTTTCAGGATTCTGATGAAAAATCATTTATAAACTGGCTTACAGAGACTGCGATAGAAACAAGGAGTAATGCCGAGCTAGCCGAGTTGTTCGTTAAGCAATGCCGCAAATATAAGATCATTCTTCCCGGCGTTACGGTGATTGAGCGATTGTGTGCTGATGCACGAGTCGCTGGAGAACGCACTATCGTCGCTAAAGTCATGGAACGTCTTGATGATAAGATGAAGGAAAGTCTGCATGGCTTACTCAAGGACACTGTCGATGGCCGACTTACCATCTATGGTTGGTTGAAACGATTTGAAGCTGGTCACAATTCAGCTGATGTGAACCGCTTGCTTGATAAGCTGGAATACTTGAAAGCATTGAACATTCCTAAGTCTATTTTGCAAGGGATCCCGTCACATCGCGTTGTTTGGCTGAGGCAGCAAGGTGAGTCCTATTATGCAGATGGATTACGGGAAATTAATGAATCTAGAAGGTTAGCTATATTGGCTATCTGTACAATAGAGTGGCAGGCAATGATAACAGATGCTGCACTGGTAACCCACGACCGAATTGTTGGCAAAACTTACAACGATTGTAAGCGTCATCTGGACGATCAACTCGCTGAACAGAAGTCTGTTGCCAACAAAACCCTTAAATCTTTTGTTACTTTAGGAAAACAGCTTTTGAAGGGCCATGCAAAAAATCTTTCTGTACCTGAGGTGATAACTGATGCACACGAACTGCACTCCCTCATACTAACAGCAACAGAGCTATCGCAAAGATTAGGTAATGACCCTATAGAATATGTGCTGCGGGGATATGGTAGATTCAGGCGCTATACGCAACGTCTGCTTGAAGATATTACTTTTGAAGGTAATGAGGCGACTCAGCCATTATTAGATGCCATATCTTTATTGAAGAAGCTGAATCAAGCGAATACTAGAGGGCAAGTAAATTTCATTTTGCCTATTGAATTCGCTAATGCAAAATGGCGTAAACGCTTAAGTCAATCACCAGAGAGAAAGCTTTGGGAAACGGCAGTTCTCTTTGCTATTCGTGATAACCTTCGCTCTCGTGATCTTTGGGTATCAGATTCTGGTACTTACCAAGATACTCGTCAGCAACTACTTTCTCTTGAAACAGCCAAACAGACCTTATCGCTACCCATTCCTCTAGAGCCGCAAACATGGATTAAAAGCCGCCAAGAGTTATTGGCACAACAAATCAAACAGGTAAACCAAATGATACGCCATAACAGTTTACCCAATAGCGGAATTGAGAACGGAAAAATACGAGTCAATCGCCTTGACCGCCAGATACCAGAAGGCATGGATCAGTTCTCAATGGAGCTATACAAACAAATGCCAGACGTTTCGATTACAGAGATTTTACGTGAGGTCAATGAAGATATTGGACTGACAGACAGTTTCACTCACATCCATAGTGGTTCACCGTGTGCAGATGAAATTGGTTTGCTTAATGTCTTGCTAGCAGGCGGCATCAATATGGGGCTAAAGAAAAATGGCCTCATGCAACTCATCCAACATATCACCTTGGTCACTGATGCGCATCTCTAACTGGCATGTGACAAGTGAGACTATGACAGATGCTCTAGCTGTTGTCATCGAGAAGCATAAAGACCTTCCTTTGGCGAGCGCATGGGGTGATGGCACAAGCTCATCTTCAGACGGCCAGTTTATGATAAGCGGTGGCTCTGGAGAAGCGATGAACGTTGTCAATGCCAAGTATGGCCTTGTCCCTGGTATTAAAGCCTATACACATGTCTCTGATCAATATGGACCATTTGCGCTGAAAACTATTCCAGCAACAGCCCATGAAGCGCCTTATATTCTTGATGGGCTTACGATGAATGATGCGGGGAAACGTATAAAAGAGCATTATGCAGATACCGGAGGATTTACAGATCATGTCTTTTGCTATGTGTGCTTTGCTTGGATACCAGTTTTCACCTAAGTTGCGTAATATCTCGTCTCTAAAACTCTCTGGTATGGATGGAGTTTCTGTACCCAAAGCAATGAAAGAACTTATCTCTGCTAGAGCCAATATCACACGAATTGAAAAGCAATGGCCGGATATTATTCGTCTTATTGCCAGTGTTATGACGCATAAAGTTGTTCCGAGTGATATCTTGCGGCAGCTCGCTTCTTTCCCACGCCAAAACGAATTAGCTATTGCCTTGAGAGAAATCGGACGGATTGAACGCACAATATTTATCCTAAAGTGGGTCAGTTCCATGGCTATGCAACGTCGAACCCAAATGGGTCTAAACAAAGGAGAGGCTCATCATGCGTTAAAACGAGCGCTTAGCTTCAATCGGCGGGGAGAAATTACAGATCGCTTCTCTGAAAACCAGCATCTACGCATGATGCATCTTAATTTGCTCGCAGCCATAATAATCTACTGGAACACCAAGCATTTAGGACGAATCATTCAAGCTATGCAAAGGCAAGGTATCGAGATAGCACCGGAGAAACTGGCGCATCTATCCCCTCTTGGCTGGGAGCATATCATCTTGACGGGTTTCTATGCGTGGTAAGCAAAACTCTTAACGTAGTTCCCTGCACTTTCCCGCAAACTACCCGTTTTTAAAGGCCGACACTTTACCCGCGACATCATCCTGTGGGCAGTACGCTGGTACTGCAAATACGGCATCAGTTATCGTGAATTACAGGAGATGCTGGCCGAACGCGGTGTGCATGTCGACCACACCACCCTCTATCGCTGGGTCCAGCGTTATGCGCCTGAAATGGAAAAACGGCTGCGCTGGTACTGGCGGAACCCTTCCTCTCTCTGCCCGTGGCACATTGATGAAACTTATGTAAAGGTGAATGGCCGGTGGGCTTATCTGTATCGCGCCGTGGACAACAGAGGGCGTACTCTGGATTTTTACCTTTCACCACGGCGTAACAGCAAAGCGGCATACCGGTTTCTGGGTAAAATTTTAAACAACGTAAAACAGGGGCAGATCCCACGTGTTATCAATACAGACAAGTCTCCGACATACGCTCGTGCGCTCACCCGGCTTAAACGTGAAGGTCAATGTCCGTCTGACCTTGAGCACCGACAGATTAAGTACCGGAATAACGTTATCGAATGCGATCATGGCAAACTGAAGCGGATAATCAGTGCCACGCTGGGTTTTAAATCGATGAAGACGGCTTATGCCACAATAAAAGGGATTGAAGTGATGCGGGCGCTGCGTAAAGGTCAGGCAGAGTCGTTTTACTTCGGCCATCCTTTGGGTGAGATGTGTCTGGTGAGTAGAGTCTTTGAAACGTAAGACCTTCACCAACAAATAAGGCTACCGCATCACGATCTTTGCAACAGTGCCTATTTTCCGTTTTCCAAGCGGACCCCAATCAGTGTGAGCCAGGAATAAAAATAAGACAATGTCGCTATAAAAACAACATAGTAGAGCAAGATCACCGTTTCATTAAAAAACGCTATCGAGCGATGCTTGGCTTTAAGACGTACCGAACGGCAAAAGTTTTACTGGAAGGAATAGAAACATTGCATATGCTCCATAAACAACAAATCCCTATCAATGGACAAGTTATCCGTCCAGTAGATGCCTTTTATGCTTTAGTTACCTAAAAACCTTGCCTCCTGCATAAATTTAATCACTCTCCATTAATGCGACAGAACCCTTTTTTAAACTTAATTTATTTATCTTTTACCAATTAACAAAATTGTGAACGTGTGCATTTCTCAGACTTGATGATCTTCCGCTTCCTCGTTCGTTCGCTCCTTTTAGTCGGTCACTCACTGTGGCGAGCGGTGAGAGTTTTAATAATAAATACTTACTCAAATATAGACGTAAAACCTACTATATACAGTTACATGACGCTTTCTTAATTAAGACTAGGCCTTTTAGTTACAAAAAAATAAAAGCGCACTGAAAGCGATACAGGAAGTTTTAGGTATAGGTAATTTATTGAGAAAGATAATTATTTATTTCTGGACGGGTATCTTTGTTTGTTTTTATATCTACGTTTAATTAGATTGCCCTTTCTGTCAAAATAACGGCTTGGCCAAATTTCTGATGGAGTGACCCCTAAACGATTTGCAATAATCATTTCACCTTTTGTAAAAAGATTAAAAAAAACACTACATAGTGTAGTTGATTTATAACCATACTCACGGGAAAGTGCCGCTAAAGTTGTACCATTTTTATGCAATGCAGAAATAATTTCTTTTCTAGTCCAATCTTTTTTAGTCTCAACCATGTCTATCACCTCTTTTAAATATGGCGACGATCCAGACAGGGTTAGCAGACCGGTACTAACTCCGGCGAGCCTTTCGGCTCCCCTACCTGGACCGCCATATCGGTGATAGCAGGCAATACAAGTTAAACACTGGTAAAAATTTTTACCAGTGTGTTAGTACTCAAGGCTGCTAAACCTTGATCACTGGGGTTCTCCAGTGACATCATTATCTTAGTAGATCTGTTGATATGACTCAACAATCTATTGCAAACCTGTTACGCTTGTAAGTAATACAAAAACGGAAAAACACAGAATGAGCAAAAAATTCACGCCAACTCCTCACGATGCTGTTTTCAGGCAGTTTTTAAGTGAGAAAGAGACCGCTAAAGAGTTTTTCGAAATCTGGCTACCCGAAGAAATAAAATCAATATGTAATTTAGAGACGATCCGCGTGGAATCAGGGTCATTTATCGATGAAGAAATGAAAAATTACCAGAGTGATATTCTCTATTCTGTTAGTACAACAAAAGGGAAAGGTTATTTATATCTGTTGATCGAGCATCAATCAACACCAGATAAGCTCATTGCGTGGCGATTGATGCGGTATAGTATGGCCGCCATGCAAAAACACTTAGAAGCGGGTCATAAAAAATTACCACTGGTGTACCCGATATTATTTTATGCCGGCGAGAAAAGCCCACATCCGCATAGTACTTACTGGTTTGACTGCTTCAGTGATAGTGAACTTGCTGAGAAAATTTATACAGAACCGTTTAAGTTAGTTGATGTGACGACGCTTGATGACGGTGAGATTATGAAACACCGTCGGATAGCATTACTCGAACTCGTACAAAAACATATTCGACAACGTGATATGTCTGAATTATTGCACGAAATTGCAAAATTATTGTCGTATGATTATTATACAGAAAAACAGGCGGTAACAATGATGAATTATTTGCTCCAAGAGGGTAACGCCAAAAATCCGATAAAATTTGTCACAGAGATTGCTAAAAACTCAGAGAAACACAAAGAGGCGCTTATGACGATTGCACAAGCTCTTAGACAAGACGGTATTCAAGAAGGCGAAAAACAAGCTACTTTAAAATTAGCCAAACAATTTTTGGCTAATGGTGTTGATCGTAATACTGTGAAAATTTCTACTGGATTATCTGACAAAGAACTTGATAAATTAACTAAAAAACTTTAATTTTCAGTGGCCTAATTTATTGACAAAAAAACATCTAAACTGTTATATTTCAATGATCACTACTAACTTAGTGATCTGGGTTTAGCATCCCAAATGTCATAGCGGACATGCCGCTTAAAATCGCGGTTTTTTTATGTCCATAATAACTTCAGCTACATACCTAATAATCTATGGTGGGGCGTGGCGGGGGGGGTCTGTCGCATTAATGGAGAGTGATTAAATTTATGCAGGAGGCAAGGTTTTTAGGTAACTAAAGCATAAAAGGCATCTACTGGACGGATAACTTGTCCATTGATAGGGATTTGTTGTTTATGGAGCATATGCAGTGTTTCTATTCCTTCCAGTAAAACTTTTGCCGTTCGGTACGTCTTAAAGCCAGGCATCGCTCGATAGCGTTTTTTAATGAAACGGTGATCTTGCTCTACTATGTTGTTTTTATAGCGCACTGTCTTATTTTTATCCCCAGTTCACCCTGATTAAGTGACATCAATGCAGCCCGATTAGCCCCCACTTTTATCAATATTCACCCCCATAGGGTAGGTATTTTGATGGATAGCTTTCCTTAAAAAGCGTAATGCAGATTTTTTATTTCGCTTTTGACTGAGAACAAAATCTATCGTTTCACCGCTAGCCTCTACGGCACGATAAAGATAATGCCATTTCCCTTTTATCCTGATATAGGTTTCATCCAGATACCAGGTGCCACCATGGATTTTTCGTTTCTTTCTGGCAACCCTGGCGAGTTTTGGCGTTAATCGTAAAACCAAGCGATGAATCGTGGAGTGATCAACATCGATTCCTCTTTCCTGCCTCATCTCCTCAAGGTTGCGCAAGCTTAAGGAATACGCCAGATACCAACGTAGACACACTAAAATGACATCGACGGGATAGTGGAGACGTTTAAAGCTTTGTTTAACAAGACACATAACCGCTACTCATATCTGAAAACAATATTCAAATATTCATTTTATCAGGCTGACATTTTTAATGCGACAGAACCGATAATTATCCATACTTTTTTATTCCACCTCAGAATGATAATTTTTTGTAAAATATAACCATGCAAAATATATTGGGTTTGTAAAAAAGAAGTTAAATTAATTAGAATGGAAAATAAATATCCATGTTCTGTATTTATTTAGTTGGAATAAAGAGGCTGAAAATATATTCAGGAATTAATTGAAAATATTTTTAATTAATTTTGTTTTCTTTAAGAATATATTTTATAAAAAAAAAACAGATTAACGATATTATAATTAAAGCTATTTTTTATAAAAACCACAAAAAAAAACATTAAGTTATTTTAACTATCAGTTAGTTTCGCTTGTGTGTTAGATATATTTATACAACTTCAACTTTATTAACATTTACCACGCAGGGCATAAAAATGAAAAAACATAATATTGTTATTAAGTTTAACCGAGAGGTTATTCAATCAAGAGATAATCAGGTATTAATCTTAAAATCTGTCGCCACTCAGGACAATTTTTTAACGCAGTTTAGCTTCAAGTCTATTGTTAGCGATGAAATGTTGGTAATCCAGAATCAAATTAACACGGTTAATTTTGAAAACCTGGTGGGGATTTGTTATGTGCAAGATATTGACAATATGGCATTGGAGGAAAAAGAACATCTTGCACAAAAAATGAATGCTTATGATTTTGTTGAGTATGCCTATGTTGAAACCTTAGAGCCAATGGAATTACCACCTAATCTTCAAGCTGACAGTGAAAAAATATTTGTCAATAAAACAACTAATGATACTCCTAGCTTTGGCCGTCTTCAAGGGTATAAAGACCCAGCGGGGCCTTACTATTCAGGAATTGATATGGAATATGGTTGGTCTCTTGGAATAACTGGTCAAGGTATTAGAATTGCGGATATAGAGCATAATTTTAATTACAATCATGTCAACCTTAAAAAAGATACTTTTATTGAACTTGTGTCTAATAATAACAATACTAATTCAGATCATGGTACAGCTGTTGCTGGAATAATGTTTGCTAAAGATGTTGGTTTTGGGGTGAAAGGTATGGTATATGGTGCCGATGCATTTTACGGTATTTCAGAAATACCTGATGGGCGTGTTAGTGGTATAGCTAGAGGACTAGAAATTTTGAGGGCCGGCGATGTTTTTATTTATGAGATGCAAACAGGTGGAGCACGCGGCACCCCACAGAATTATGTACCTGCTGACTTTAATCATGCTGTTTGGGATGTTACGCAAGAGGCACTAAAAGCTGGAATTATTATTATGATGGCGGCGGGGAATGGTAATGAAAATTTAGACTTGGATATCTATTCTGAATATCGAAATCGTATTGATAATGGTGTTATTCGTGTTGGAGGCGGGGATCGATCATGTAGAAATATTAACATTTCTACTTATGGCAGTATGATACATGTTCAGGGTTGGGTGGAATCTGTTACTACTACAGGTTATGGTTATTTATATAATGGAGGGCCTAATAATAATTATACCAAAGAATTTAATGGCACATCATCAGCAACCCCTATAGCAGCATCCGCAGCAGTTGCTATTCAGTCCTGGTATAAACAACAAACCGGTCATGTGCTTACCCCCATGAAATGCGAGCGCTATTAATTAAAACAGGAACACCGCAAAACAACCAATGGAATAGTAATCATATAGGGCCACTACCTAATGTTCGCAATGCCATTGAGGAATTACAGCGGCGTTTACAGCTACCAACGGACTATCCACTTTGGGATATAGCTAAACTTTACATGGCGGGTGACAAAGTCAGCTGGAAAAATAAAAAATGGATAGCAATAAGTAACAACCAAGGCTGGGAACCTGGTAATTTAGAGTTCTGGAGAGAGATTCTATAGCTTAAGTTAGGACTAATCCTACTTACTTATTGGTTAATCAGCCACTAATGAAAAGTGGCTGATTTGCATTACTTATAACTTAATTTAACTGGTTGTTTTTTTATAATTAACCTTGTTATAAAACACTTCAGTCAAATTCAATTTCAAACACTGTTAATAATGAAATTAATCTCATCTCTTTAGACTATCAAAAAAACCAAAAATCGCAGTCATAGCCCCGCCACGCCTGCCCACTAAATGTAGCGTTTTCGTTGCACTTTCAAAAAAGGTGTTAACCTATGCTAGATATGGCTTTCCTTAACCTTAACAGGGTTAAAAAAATCGTGCAAAATGATGCAAAACGTTGCACTTTTAGACATGATTAAAAAAGCCGGTTCTGTCGCATTAAAAATGTCAGCCTGATAAAATGAATATTTGAATATTGTTTTCAGATATGAGTAGCGGTTATGTGTCTTGTTAAACAAGGCTTTAAACGTCTCCACTATCCCATTGAGGTAATATTGGTCTGTTTACGCTGGTATCTGGCGTATTCCTTAAGCTTGCGCAACCTTGAGGAGATGAGGCAGGAAAGAGGAATCGATGTTGATCACTCCACGATTCATCGCTGGGTTTTACGATTAACGCCAAAACTCGCCAGGGTTGCCAGAAAGAAACGAAAAATCCATGGTGGCACCTGGTATCTGGATGAAACCTATATCAGGATAAAAGGGAAATGGCATTATCTTTATCGTGCCGTAGAGGCTAGCGGTGAAACGATAGATTTTGTTCTCAGTCAAAAGCGAAATAAAAAATCTGCATTACGCTTTTTAAGGAAAGCTATCCATCAAAATACCTACCCTATGGGGGTGAATATTGATAAAAGTGGGGCTAATCGGGCTGCATTGATGTCACTTAATCAGGGTGAGCTGGGGATAAAAATAAGACAGTGCCGTTATAAAAACAACATAGTAGAGCAAGATCACCGTTTCATTAAAAAACGCTATCGAGCGATGCTTGGCTTTAAGACGTACCGAACGGCAAAAGTTTTACTGGAAGGAATAGAAACATTGCATATGCTCCATAAACAACAAATCCCTATCAATGGACAAGTTATCCGTCCAGTAGATGCCTTTTATGCTTTAGTTACCTAAAAACCTTACCTCCTGCATAAATTTAATCACTCTCCATTAATGCGACAGAACCAAAGAAAGTGCTATTTGTTGAAATTCATCAGTATGAGGATTCACTGGATCAATTTTTCCTGGTTGCGAAATAAACCGAGCTACCGTTTCATGACTGATAAATGTCGCACCACAGTTGATATTCTGACACTGGTTATAGCGCTCTTTCGTTTGATTTGAAATTTGTGATGAACTACGGGTATTGGCAGGTTGACCGCAAAGTGGGCATCTCATCATGACAGCTACCTTCTTAATCATCATGTTGATATTAAGACTATTTTATCATAATTAACAAAAATTACTCGTCCATTTCTAAATCAGAAATTTTTACCTCTAGTTCCAGTGCAGTAGTAAAGCCGCTGTCATTTAAGGTATGAGTAACGCGGGTAATGATCCAGTCAGCAACATCCATTTCTGGTTTAAAGCCAAACGTTTTAACGGGCATTTCAGGGTAGAGGTCAGCTCGACCTTTAGCCAGTTGGATTGAAAAAGTAGCGACACCGCGCTGTATCTTTTCCCAGGCAGCTTTTGCGGCGCGTGCCGTGGCATAAGTGTGTGCGAGCATCAGAACATTCCCTTCTTCACCCATCAGGTAATAACCTTCTTTCTGCTTTTTTTTGGCACTGTTGCAAAGATCGGATCGAATTGCTGATAATCATGCTTGACGATTTAACTAAAGGTGACCCACATGAATGTTTTTAAAGGTCGACACTTTACCCGCGACATCATCCTGTGGGCAGTACGCTGGTACTGTAAATACGGCATTAGTTATCGTGAGCTGCAAGAGATGCTGGCCGAACGCGGCGTGCATGTCGACCACACCACCCTCTATCGCTGGGTTCAGCGTTATGCCCCTGAAATGGAAAAACGGCTGCGGTGGTACTGGCGTAACCCTTCCGCTCTTTGCCCGTGGCACATTGACGAAACGTATATAAAGGTGAATGGTCGCTGGGCTTATCTGTATCGCGCTGTAGACAACAGAGGGCGTACCCTGGATTTTTATCTTTCACCACGGCGTAATAGCAAAGCGGCATATCGGTTTCTGGGTAAAATTTTAAATAATGTAAAACAGGGACAGATCCCAGGCGTTATTAATACGGATAAGTCTCCAACATATGCTCGTGCGCTTATTCAGCTTAAACGTGAGGGCCAATGTCCGTCTGATGTTGAACACCGACAGATTAAGTACCGAAATAATGTTATCGAATGCGATCATGGCAAACTGAAACGGATAATCAGCGCCACGCTGGGTTTTAAATCGATGAAGACGGCTTATGCCACAATAAAAGGGATTGAAGTGATGCGGGCGCTGCGTAAAGGTCAGGCGGAGTCATTTTACTTTGGCCATCCCCTGGGTGAGATGTGTCTGGTGAATCGGGTCTTTGAAATGTAAGACCTTCACCAACAAATTAAGGCTACCGCATCACGATCTTTGCAACAGTGCCATCTAGAGACTATCCGCATTGAATCAGGATCATTTATTGATGAAGAGATGAAAAATTACCAGAGTGATATCCTGTATTCTGTTAGTACCACAAAAGGAAAAGGTTATTTATATCTACTCGTTGAGCATCAATCAACACCGGACAAACTTATCGCGTGGCGTCTGATAAAATACAGTATGGGAGCGATGCAAAAACACTTAGAAGCGGGTCACAAAAAATTACCACTAGTGTACCCGATTTTGTTTTATGCTGGCGAGAAAAGTCCACATCCACATAGTACTTGCTGGTTTGACTGCTTTAGCAATAGTGAACTTGCTGAGAAAATTTATACAGAACCGTTTAAGTTAGTTGATGTAACGACGCTTGATGACGGTGAGATTATGAAACACCATCGGATAGCATTACTGGAATTCGTACAAAAACATATTCGACAGCGTGATATGTCAGAATTATTGCACGAAATTGCCAAATTGTTGTCGTATGATTATTATACAGAAAAACAGGCAGTAACAATGATGAATTACTTGATCCAAGAGGGTAATGCTAAAAATCCGATAGAATTTGTCACAAATATTGCTAAAAATTCAGAGAAACACAAAGAGGCGCTTATGACGATTGCACAAGCTCTTAGACAAGAGGGTATTCAAGAAGGAATGCAAAAAGGTAGGTTGGAAGGAAAACTTGAGGGGATTCAGGAGGGTATGCAGAAAGGAAAACTTAAGGGTGAACGAGATACAAAAATCACAATTGCTCGGCAACTTATCAAAAATGGCGTAAAACGTGAAATTATAAAAATGTCAACAGGATTAACTGACGCTGAATTGAATAATTTAAAGAAAAATATTTAGCTTCCATGGGTCTAACTAGTTGACACAAAAAGATTTAACCTGTTATATTTGAGTTGTCATCTTTATATAGATGATCAGGTTTAGCATCCTGAGTACGAAAGCGGACAATAGCCGCTATAGCGCGGTTTTTTTACGTCTGTTGAAAACCTAAGTTACGTCTTGATATGGCGGGGCGTAATGGGGGAGCCTAACGGCTCGCCGGTTTCTTTCGTACCGGTATGCTAACCCTGTTATGTCTCGCCACCCCCGTTTAGCATCGGGAAGTGAGGAACAAAAACTTACGAAAGAGAACGTAGCTATGGCTAACATTCAAACTCACTTTAAATTTATCGATATCTATTGGATTATTCCAAACCACCCTAACAAACCCACAACAAAAGCATCACTTACTCAAGACACTTTAAATTTACTTAAAACCTACTCAAGCGTTCGTTTTATCTGGTCTGGCCGTCTGCCTGTTTGTGAGGTGGTGGCATGAAAATAGTCGATCCAGTTAAGTATCCTGAATTACGTAAAGAGTTTCCTGAGCTGACACAGGTGCAATTTGAAACGTCATTTTTATTCGCACAAGGTATACCACAAAAAGAAATTTCAGTATTGCGGGCTGTTTCTTATAAAAATGTTAAACAAACTATTGCAGAGTCTAAAAATAAATTTGAAACAAAATCATTAACAGGGCTATTAACGGTATTTCATGTTCGTCTGTCAATTTTTACGATGTATAACTGTAAAAGAATAGACAAAACCATCCCCACCACAAATCAATAGAAAATAACAGGTGCCTTTAAGGCACCTGCCATGGCGCCTATTTTCCTACGATAATTAACCCCGTAGTAATATTCCTTTCGACTAAAATTATAAATATAAAGCCCTGCCTCCTAATGCGGCTAGGTTGCGCTAACGCTATGGGAAAAATCAAGCCGGCCTGTTTATCTCTCGGGCTGGTTTTTCTATTTCTTACAATATCATTAATCCTTATTGAAATTTAAAATGATAAAATCGATTAATAATATGATAAACAATAAAACAAATTGTAACTATTTATATAAATACCGTTAATTTTAATTAATTGACTGCAAAATATTTAATTATTTTTTATTAATTCTATTAAGTCATTTAATATAAAAAATATAAATAACAGATTGTTAGATTCATTAAAAATGAATAGAACTATTTACGCGTTCTATTCAATAAAAAAAGTAACCCTATTTCATTTCCGTTTTTTAAACTGGATTTATTTTATTCTTTACGAGTGATTTCTAAAGTAGCATGGTCATTTTTATCGCCAACAACATCTAATTTAATAGAAACTCCTTCTCTTGGTTTTGACTCAAAATGGAAAACAGATAATTTTCCAATTATATCATCATATTTTATTGTTGCATTACATGTAGATATGACTTCATAATTATCTTTTCTTTGAATAACAAAATCTAAAATTATTGTTCCTGCTGAATTATCAATATCAATTTGATTATATCTTGGTTCATTTGATTCATCATCATAAACTGAACTAAATTTATAATTTTTACCTGTTGAGGAAGTAATATTTATTTCAAAAAAATCATCTGTCTTAAAGATATTATCAGATAATTTAAAATATACACTATATTTCTCACCCATTATTTCATTATAGAAGCTCCTGTTATTTTTTGGTAGTTTATTTTATGAAATATTATTTAATTGATGTAACTATATATATTTTGTATTGTTTATCAAGTTTAAATTTAATTAAAATTTATTTTCATTGTTTTATAATTATATTTTTTATTTTATAAATATTTTCATTTAAAACTCTTTAATGCTATTTATCATATTTTATTGTTTTTTATTTATAGATGTTTAAAATAAATTAATTTTTAAGGCTCTGTTACAAAGATCGGGTTGCTGCTAATATTCCTGACGATTTAATCAAAGGTGCCCACATGAATATTTTTAAAGGTCGACACTTTACACACGACATTATCCTTTAGGCGATACGTTGGTACTAAAATACGGCATCAGCTATCGCTTTGCTTTTTGAACCTGGTCGATAACGCTTTCATTGTTTAACTTTTAATCCCAACTGCTTCATCAATTTTCGGGTTTTATAATAACCAACCCTATAACCTTCTTTGCGTAATTGTGCTGCTGACATACGATAACCCCAGGCTCTCGCGACTGAGCTTCATTATTCGTCATAAGTGCTTAATCGGATATTGCCCTATATGGGATCCGCTTGGAAAACGGAAAATATCCTACGCTAAAGTATATTTTATATACAAATTGATATTATCTAAATTCTATCTGCCTAGGTAGCCTTGTAGTGGCATACTGAATTTAGCCACCTAAGTAGAGGTGATATGCTTGCCTCATAATTTTTACAGGTGCTAAAATGAGTAAAATATATACTGCTGAATTTAAAGGTGAAACGGCCCAATTAGTGCTTGAACAGAATTATACCCACCAGGAAGCAGCGAAAGCGATGAATGTAAGCCTTTCAGCTATACGCCAATGGGTAAAAACCCTTCGTTTAGAACGCAATGTAAAATCCGGTCCCGGTCTGCCATTAACGGGTAAACTCACATGTGGGCACTGTGTAAAGGTTAGGTCATCCTCTTGGTGAGATGTGTCTGGTGAGTAGAGCCTTTGAAATGTAATACCTTCACCAACAAATAATGCCGCATCACGATATTTGCAACAGTGCCATTCGTTCTATATGAGATCAATTGAGATAGCAAAAAAATTCGCAGAAATGCAGGATCTCTTCCTGTCTATATTACTTTTGATATAGATAGTTTAGATCCTGCCCTTTTATTACCGATTTAGTTTTTTTACATAATGTCTCTGACTTTAATTATAGAAAAATTGTTAGTCTATAGACCCAAAAATTTCAAACGTAAAATTAAAGTCATTCTTTTCTAAATTAAGTCCAATATGTGTACCTGAATCAGAATCTTCTTTAAATTTTAAAATAGTTAGTTTTTTATCTTTATCATTATACACAAGTTCTAATCTACCTCGATATACTTGTGTATTATCTTCTTTGTAAAGTTCTAATGTCCATACCACTATATCTGCTGTCTTAATATTGAATTCAGTAAAAACATTATTATTGGGGTAAGATGAGTTAATTTCTATTTCTTGACTAGCAGGAGAGTTAGAACTAATTACCTTTAGTTTAAATTTATTGTTTGTTTTAAAGACAGTATCAATTAATGCAAGATATGTCGTAAATGTGTAAAATGTTTGTGGCATTTCTTTTGTGTTCATAACTAACGTTCCTATATTAACTATGGTTAAATTTTATTAATTTTTTCTTGTTTAGAAAAAATTAATATATTAATGGTAAATTAAAAAAACTAATGTTTAGGTTTATTTAATGTTTTTTATGTTCACATAATTATTAGTATTTTTCAATTTAAATTAAATTAAAAACAATGATATTTTTTTAAAAAAATATAATATATGTTTTTTGCTTTTTGTTATAACCATAAAAGTTTTATAGTATTACAATAACAGCGATTTCTTAAACTCAATCCAAAAACAACACATAGGGATTTAAAATGTTTTTCTGCGCTAAAATAGATGATTTTTTCATAATAACATTTTGTTAAAAATTTACTACTCTAGCACTTCAATTTCATTGACAAAACTAAATTTCATTTTTTATAGTTGTCTATCTTTTTTATTTCATAGCAAAAAATAGTTAAATCACATAGTGAAAAATAAGTATAACAAATGTTGATATTCTATTATTATTTTAATAATAAAATAAGTTAAAATATATTGAAAACTTTCTAATTAATTTTTATATAAAAAATTTCAATTTAATTAAAATTTCATAAAAATGAATTTTAAGCATACGTTTATTTTATTTGTATGTTAAGTTATTTATACGGTTCTAATCCTAAAATAATATTTTTGGAGATTTCTCATTCAAAAACTTATACATTTTTGTTTTTAAAAGGAATTTATAATGTCTCAAAATTTAAAATACCCTATTGTCCTAGCTCATGGATTATTTGGTTTCGATAAAATCGCTGGTATTTACCCTTAAGGCATTTTATGCTCTTTCATGTAGCTAAGTAACGTTCTTCTTGAGAAACCAGATAGCTCACAGACCTCACGAACCGACTTTTCAGAATTTTGATAAAGTATGCGAGCCTGCTCCAGCTTATCTGGAGCAGTTCTAGGTCGACCACCTGATTTCCATCTGGCTGGGAGCATATTATCTTGACGGGTTTCTATGAGTGGTAAGCAAAACTCTTAACGTAGTTCCCTGCACTTTCCCGCAAACTACCCGTAGAACCCCAGTTTGATTTAAATTTGTAACGAACTACGGGTATTGGCAGATTGACCGCAAAGTGGGCATCTCATCATGACAGCGACCTTCTTGATCATCATGTTGATATTAAGACCATTTTATCATACTTAACAAAAATTACTCGTTCACCTCTAAATCAGAAATTTTTACCTCTAATTCAATCGCAGTAGTAAATCCGCTATCATTTAAGGTATGGGTCACGCGGGTAATAATCCAGCCAGCAATATCCATTTAATTATTACTAAACCTGCTTTTTTACATTTATTCATTTTATTAATGAAACAGAAAAACTAGTTTATGAGAGTTATTAACTCACAAACCTTTAGATTTTAATAAAGCTGCATGGTTTACAAATAACGCAATAGGATCCACTTTACTACTTACCATCCCTGCCGGCTGATTATAGCATCCATATGGTCAAGTATATAATCAGAGCGAATTACTTTACCAAGGTGCATACTATAACGACCAACTAAACCATCATTTTGAAATCGTTCTTTTTCAAAGAAAATAGATAATCCAAGCATTGCCATATGTAGAGGATTTAAATCTGGCATAGAATTCACGATTCCTCCCCAAGAATAATAGTATATACCATTATCTAATTCCTTTCCTTCCCCCCCCATTTGCTTGGTAAACCTTGAGGATAATTGACGTTAAATTCAGCCAATCCTTCAGTAGATAATGCATTGAGAGCCCCTATTGCATCTTGAGGTAAACAAGGATAGCCAGCAATAGCAGAAAGAAATATACCAAAAGCGTTAAGAATAGCCTCTGCAATAACTTTTGGTAATATATTAGTCTGTAAAGCTAAAAGCACTAAGTCAGCAATTTCAGACCCGAAGTTTACTCCATTAATAGAAGTTACTGATGCAACCAAGTCAGGATTGGTTGCCGCAACATAACGACAAGCTAATGGACCTTGACTATGACCAATTAGATTAACTTTTAGTGCACCGGTATCAGCAATAACCTCTTTAACAAATTTAAGTAATTGATTACCACGAACTTCATTATTGTTTTCTGCTGACATAGTAGCGGTGAATACTTTGCACCCTACTTTCTCCAATGCAGAAGCAACATTAAAAAAATAAGGGTAAATACCAGCGATTTTATCGAAACCAAATAATCCATGAGCTAGGACAATAGGGTATTTTAAATTTTGAGACATTATAAATTCCTTTTAAAAACAAAAATGTATAAGTTTTTGAATGAGAAATCTCCAAAAATATTATTTTAGGATTAGAACCGTATAAATAACTTAACAT